>JAYWAU010000068.1:0-2510 GCA_043782265.1 Ferruginibacter sp.
CAGGAAAGAATGGATAAGGTTAGAGTTAAAACGGAAGCTGTAGATAGAGTTAAAATGCTACTCGGAACCATTTCTCTTGAACCAAACGAGATCAATGAATTTTTAGAAAGCGTGCAATCTTCACCGTTAGTAAACAAACAAAAAGTGTTGCAGTTGTTATTGAGGCCAAATATAGGTTTGGAGGCAATGATGGCGGCTGTTCCAAATTTAAAAAAGATATTACAGGAATTTGACGAAGAAACTCTTGAACAGGTCGAAATACAAACTAAATACGACACCTACATCGAAAAAGAAAAAGAGTTGGTTGCTAAAATGAGCCAATTAGAAGACTTGTTGATACCAGACAATTTTAATTATGATAAATTGTTTTCATTAAGCAATGAGGCCCGTCAAAAATTCATTAAAATAAAACCCCGAACACTTGGTCAGGCATCAAGAATTTCTGGTGTTAACCCAACTGATGTACAAATACTAATGGTTTTCATGGGAAGATAAAAAATTATAAATTTATTTTTCATTTTTATAAATAATAAAAGATGCCACTTCATTTTTCAGTAGATACACCCAAAGAATTAATTTTTGAAAACATTACTGAATATCTACACAAACAGGATTTAAAAATAGCTAAGCAGGATAATACCAGACCATGGGGTGGTTTTTTTGTTTTGGATGAAGGAGAAGCCGGAAAATTTATCGCTTTGTACTTTCCTCATTTAACGCCGGAGGAATTAAGTATTTCAGGAAAGTTAAGCCCTAAAATATTAATAGTCGCTCCTAACAAAAGATTAAGTTGGCAATATCATCACCGTCGTGCTGAAATTTGGAAATTGATAGGAGGAGTTGCAGGTGTAATTACAAGTGATACGGACGAAGAAAAAGAAATAACTCTTTTAAATATTGGTGATATCATTCAACTAAAACAAGGAGAGCGGCATCGTTTAATTGGATTGAAAGGATGGGGTATCGTTGCGGAAATATGGCAACATACCGAAACAGAAAACCCCAGTAATGAAGAAGATATTATAAGGGTTCAGGATGATTTCGGCAGGTAATTTTGATATAGAATGTAAATACCAAGTAATATTAAAATTTCCTGATATTATACATCTATCTAGCAGCATATTATAAAAGCATTTCTGACACATCCTTTGTCTTTCTGTTACCCAAACCCAAAACTAATTTATTAGTTGTGGGTTGTAAGAATGGGAAAACTTTTTAGACAAGTTAAAATGTTGGAATTTTTTTTAAGGTTGCCAGCACAATTTTTACCTCACCATAACTAATGCCGGCGGGTATGTTTTCCATGATTGTTTTATGCACTTCATAACCATATTTTGCTACAGCTTCTTTTATAGAAAGTTGCTTTTCTGCACTCACTAAATTATTAATATCAATTTCGCCAATGCCAACAAAGTAAGAAAGGTGCCCTTCGATGGTTGCTACGGCGAGATTTCTTTCTGTTGCAATTTCTGCCATTGTTTTTCCTTCTTTGTATAAAACAAAACTTGCTGTCTTTGTATCAGTTTTTACTTCCACCGTTTTTTCCTTTCGCTTTGCTTTTACCGGCATCGCTTCTATGTTGGTATGCAAATTATTTTCTTCACAGTAAGCATTGATGATGCTCAAAAAAGCCTCTCCAAATTGTTGCGTTTTTACTTTTCCAAATCCGCTTACCTGGTTTAATTCATCAAATGTTTGCGGAAGATAGCGAGCCATTTCGTCCAGACTATTACTATTGGCAACCATAAACACCGGCATATTTTTTTGCTCACAAAGGTCATCTCTTTTTTTACGGAGTTGTTTGTACAATTCAGGATAAGGACTATCAATTTTTTGATACGCAGATTTGCCTGCATATAAATTTACAGACAGGTAAGGCTTTACAAAAGTCCTCTTTTGAAGGAGGAAATTATTTATCATAAAACCATCTTTACATCCGGCAAATAAATGTTTGCGCAAACAAATACATTGATACAATTCTGCCAGTAATTTATTGCCATCCAAAGCAACGGTTTTACTATCGGTTACAGCATTGCATTTGTTTATTTGTTGGATGCAATTTTCCAGCTCGGTACAAAAATGTATGCTTGCTCCAATAAGCCTTTTTTGTAAAGCGTGATTGTGTTCGGGAAGTTCGGTTGGGTTCAGTAATTCTTTTAGCTGAGGTAAAAATTTTGTAGCAATGCCATCCATTTTTTCCAATAATGTATGTATGGTTTCTGCCCATAGAATAGCTTCACTGTTGAAGACGCTGGTTTGTACTGTTATAAAAACTAACAGTGCTTTTGAATTTAATTGTTGTTCAAAAAAATCAAATAGTTGTAGTAAGGTATGTGCCTGAAATATATGTTTTGCCTGTTGCAGTAATTGTAATTGTGCTGCCGATGTCCGCTGATTGGTAGCAAATTCGCCAATGCGTTTATCACTGCGTAAACTATGGTTATTGATTCGGCTATGCAATATCATTCCCTGTAAAGTAGTGCAACGGCTTAAGGCCACATATACCTGTC
>JAYWAU010000069.1:0-6930 GCA_043782265.1 Ferruginibacter sp.
ATCAGCATTTAATTCTACTGAAGCTCTTATGGCTGTTATACGTAAATCAGGATTACTATCTAATATGGCTTGCTGAATATATTTTCCTGCATTTGCCCCAGGCATTTTTACAAGCATCCAAAAAGCCCTTGCTGTCATTTTCGCATCCTTGGAAGCAGACCAAAAATTTTCCAACTCAGGAATGGCTGTAGCACTCATTTGCTGCAATGCTGTAAACGCATGGTAACGCACTGAAAGATTTGGGTTTTGCAAAGCAGTAATGGCACCTAAGCCAGTACTGTAATCATATTGGGGAATAGTATATTTTGATGCCGGAGGCGCTACTCTGTAAATTCTTCCCCGGGTTTGATCTCCTGCTGCATGACCGCCCACCCCAGGGTCGTACCAGTCAGCAACAATCAATGAACCATCCGGTGCCACCCCTACATCAGCAGGGCGAAACCATTGATCTTTATCTCCTTTTAAAATATTCACTACTTCCGCTGAATAACCTGCGCCATTCCTTTTTACCGGGTAAGTACGTACAACATTTGGTCCTGCATCTGTATGAATCATTTGATTTTGAAACTTTGCTGGTAATAAAGAACCTTCGTAAATAACCATGCCTGTGGGAGAACCTGCAAATGTCTGCAACAGGTTCGGCACTTCCCCGGGATCATTTAAATGCCAGTGTTTTAGTGGTATAGAATCTTCTATATTGGTACGGTTTGCCTGCCAGCCTGCGCCGGTCATTTCATCGGTATAACCATAGTTGCCGTATTGCATCACATAGTTAATGCGTGTGCCGCGGTTACCATCATCATCATTATCGCTCTGCCATAAGGTGCCATAACTATCAACAGCCACTTCATAAGGATTACGAAAATTATTGCCTAAACATTCCACATGCGATCCATCAGTGTCGCATCGAAAAACCATTCCTTGTTTGTACTTCTTCGGACCAATCACATCTCCGTCCTGGTCCAGCACGTCTTTGCCATTTTTATCCTTCAGCGTGTGCCCTTCATTACCCATGTTGAAATACAATTTGCCATCTGGGCCAAACGTAAAAGCATGCACCCCATGATCGTGCTGATTGCCACCAATGCCGCTAAACATCACTTCCTTTCTATCAGCCTTGTCATCGCCATTGTCATCATAAAACACCCATACATCCGGACTTTGAGAAACGATCACTTTATTGCCCAATACACAAATACCCAATGGCGCATTCAGTTCCGGACCCTGATAAAATACTTTTGCAGTATCTGCTTTTCCATCACCATCGTTATCCTGCAATATCATAATGCGGTCGCCCAATGCATTTACAGGATTTCCATTAATGGCAGGACGATAATTATAAGCTTCGCACACCCAAACACGGCCACGTTCATCCACATCAATATTAGTTGGGTTTTTAAGCATCGGTTCTGTTGCAAACGAATGCACTTCCAAACCCGCTGCTATGGTTAGCCCTTTTAATGCATTTTCAGGAAGATGCTTTTGTTCGTCTGTAACACTATCTTTAAGACTGTCAACTTTATTTTCAATTGTAGCAGTGGTTGCAGTATTGTTATTACACGAGGAAAGGAACCCTGCAAAAAAAAGGGAAATCAATAAAATGCAGTACTGGTGAAAGGCTGGTTTGATACGCTTCATTTTAAAATGGCTTTAAGTGTTGTTATTACAATCGTTCTGTAAGCTAAGAAAATCAATGGATTGAAAAAAATTATGTGAAAGATATTTAGGTGGTTATTAAAGGTCTAAGCAAGGTGAATAATGCATCTATTCAAAAAAATTATTTACCCTTTTTGTATTTGAGATTCATTAAAAGAAAACATCATTTTTAAATAAGTTAGGTTAATTTCATGAAGAGCTGATGTAGGAATGCAATAATAAATTAATACAGACATCCATTTCCAAAATTGAATTATTTAAATTTTCATAAGTAGAAACAAAAAAGTTGACTGCCAGAGAAAAAGCTATACAAATATTCGAAGCTGCCGTAGCTGCTGTTCAGCCAAAGCGGTTGATGCCAGCACAGTTATTTATTGATCAGAACCGGCTGCATATTTTAGATCGCCATTTTTTTCTACATGAACTACCAAAGATTTACATCATTGGGGCAGGAAAAGCAAGTGCTGCTATGGCTGCAACAGCAGAAGCAATTTTGGGGGATTTTATAACAGCAGGCATGGTGGTTACTAAATACGGACATGTGTTACCCTTACAAAAAATTGTCTGTATGGAAGCAGCGCACCCCGTGCCTGATGAGGCCGGAATTGAAGCAACTAAAAAAACAATTCAGTTGTTACAACAGGCGGGTAAAAATGACATTGTTATTTGTCTCATTAGTGGCGGAGCGTCTTCCCTTTGGATTGATATCCCCGATCATGCGACTCTCTCTGATGTACAGGAAACCTTCAATATATTATTACAATGCGGTGCAACCATTGAAGAAATAAATACCATTCGCAAACACCTCTCTACAATTAAAGGCGGGCAGCTATTACAACATGCTCCTAAAGCCAATTGGTTTACTTTTATTATTTCTGATGTACCTGGTGATGAGTTATCTGTTATTGCCAGTGGCCCCACTGTAGCTGATAACAGTAGTTTTGCTGATGTTAAAAACATTGTTCAAAAATATGCTTTAAGCAATCTGTTACCTGCATCAATTTTAAAACATATCAATGATAGCGTGAAAGGATGGGTGAATGAAACACCAAAGCCTGGTGATACCATTTTTAAACAAGTGCAAAACAAAATCATTGGCAATAACAGCATTGCTTTGCGGGCAGCAGAAAAAAAGGCAAAAGAATTTGGCTACCGCATTGTTTTAGTGGATGGAAACATGAAAGGCGATGCAGCAAACTTTGGTAAAGAAATAATGAATCGTTGTAAAAAATATTCGGGTAAAAAGCCAGCCTGCATTTTGTTTGGTGGCGAGACTACAGTAAAGGTTACCGGCAAAGGAAAAGGTGGCCGCAACCAACAGTTGGCATTAAGTGCGCTGATAGAACTGAACAAAAAAGAAGAGACTGATCTTAACCAACAACTTACTTTATTATCTGCAGGCACTGACGGAACAGATGGACCTACAGATGCAGCGGGCGCCATCGCAGATAAAGAAATTGTGCGCCTTACCCAGGAAAAAAAATTAGATGCACCCCGTTATTTAGATGACAACGATGCCTATCATTTTTTTGAACAAACAGGCGGCCTTGTAAAAACTGGTGCCACCCAAACCAATGTGATGGACCTGGTGGTGGTACTAATTGATAATTGATTAATTTAACAAGATGATTACAGGCCTGCCACTATTGCTCATCATTGCTGCTGCCATTTGCTTTATTGTGGTAGCCTGTTCCCGTTTTAAATGGCACCCCTTTTTAGCATTGCTAACTGCATCCTTATTTACAGGATTAACAGTGGGCCTGCCTTTGAAGGATATTGCCACCACCGCCAATGAAGGCTTTGGAAATATGATGACGCATATTGGGCTTGTGGTAGTGTTGGGTACTTTGATTGGAACTGTGCTTGAAAAAAGCGGTGCTACTTTACGCATTGCAGATGCCATCATTGGCTTTTTTGGAAAAGATAAACCGGTGCTTGCCATAACCGTTATTGGCGCTGTTGTTGGTATTCCTATTTTTTGTGATAGTGGCTTTGTAATTTTAAATGGCTTAACCAAACCCTTAAGCAAGGAAAGTAAAAGATCTTATACTGCCATTGTAAATGGACTTGCTGGTGGCTTATACATTACACATACTTTTTTACCACCGCATCCGGGTTCTCTGGCCGGGGCTGCCAACCTTGGTTTGGGGCAACATCTCGGTACAGTAATTTTAACCGGGTTATTGGTTAGTATTCCTACTACTTTGCTGTGCTGGCTTTTTGCTTCCAGAATTTTGAATAAAATCAATAGTACAGAAATAACAGAGGAAATAAAAGAGAAAGGAATGATACAACTACCTGCATTATGGAAAAGTATATTACCCGTAATAATTCCTGTATTGCTAATTGCTACGGCTTCTGCCGCCGAACTGATTGTAATATCTGCAACAATAAAAAACACCTTGCTTTTTTTTGGCAGTCCGGTAGTTGCTTTATTATGCGGATTACTACTTTCGCTGTTGCTGGTAAAAAGAAAAGAGGCTGCCCTGTTTACTAAATGGATGGTGGAAGCCATTATGCATGCCGGACCTATTTTAATATTGGTTGGGGCAGGTGGCGTATTTGGAAATGTGTTAAAGAAAACACCGCTTGCAGATCTGGTGCAACAATGGGTGAACAATGGAAGTTTTTCACCCATTACGTTTCTATTGATTGCTTATGCCATCGGAAGTCTTTTAAAAACCGCACAAGGTTCAACTACTTCTTCAATTATAGTAGCTACTTCCATACTGGCACCTATTGCAGCCATTGCAGGATTTGTACAACCCTTACCATTATCATTATTGCTTAGTGCCACAGCCGCAGGCGCTATGATGGTTAGCCATACCAACGATGCCTACTTTTGGGTAATCTCTCAATTTAGTGGTTTAAGTATGCAGGAAACTTACCGCAGTTTTTCATTATTAAGTATTGTATTAAGCATTACCAGCCTCCTGGTTATTTTATTACTTGCATTGGTGGCCCTCTAAAATAAATACTTTAAAACGTGGTGGGACTGTGGCGATTTTAGAGAACAATAAAACATTTTAAGCCGGTATCTTTTCTATAATTTCTATGCCATCCTTGCCTGCAATAATTGCTTTATGGGCAAGATTATAAAACAAGGAAGTTTCTACCACACCAGTAATGCCTTTTATCAAATTGTTTAGTTGTTGAAGATTCGGCCAAACCGGAAACCAAAGGTCCATCAGATAGTTGCCATTGTCTGTAATAACAGTACCTTCTTTTTTATCGCTCATTCTTAGAACGGTTTTTACATCTGGAAATAATTTTTGGATGCTTGCGGGTACATAGCCGATTGCTTCTGGCAATAGCTCTATTACCATCGGATAAGTAGTATCAAATTGTTCCACATATTTTACTTCGTCACCTACCAATAAAAATTGTTTGGCCATAGATGCCAGTAATTTTTCACGGGTATGAATTCCACCTCCACTTTTCAACGCATTCAAATTTCTGTCCAGCTGGTCACAACCATCAAAATAAATATCCAGCTCCGCTACATCTGCTATTGACTGAACAGTAAATCCTTTTTGCAACAATAGCTGGTGTGTGTTAAATGAAGCACTCGCTAACTTTAGGGTTAACCCTTTTTTTACCTCCTCCGATAAAAAATTAACGATGTGGGCAATTGTTGAGCCTGCACCTAACCCTACCGTAGTATTGTCGTTAATAAAGGTTACTGCTTTTTGTGCAGCTTCTTTTTTCAGGTCCATTTTTTTGTCATTATTTTTTTGATGAATTGTATTACCGGCCAATCTTTTCATTATCGCATCATCATCAAAGCGGCCATGGTTTCAATACCGTTCCAAAAATTCTGTAACCTTATATTTTCATTTTCTGCATGTTGATTATTATCATGATTGGCAATGGGAACCACAATTGCTTTTGCATGGAGGTATTTGTCAAATACATACAAGGGAAGGCTTCCGCCCATAGTTGGCATCAGCACTACTTTTTCCGGAATGGTAGACTGCACCGCCGAAATAATTTTTTGGGCAATGGGTAAGTCCATTGAAGCTTTTTGTGCATTGTATCCGCCACTCAGGGTTACGGTTGCTATTTTAGGAAATTTCTTTCGTTCTTCGGTTGTTGGCTCTGCTGTAGTTACGTGATACCCCATTGCTTTTATATGTGCTATTACTTTTTGTTGTTGCCTGCTCCAATCGTTACCGGCAACAAGCCGAAGGTCAATCACTGCTTCTGCTTTTACGGGAATTACATTGCTGGCATTTTTTCCTACATTACCACTTTGCATTCCGTTAATATTTAGCGAAGGAATATTGACAGCATCTGCCAGTAAAACCCCTGGCAATTCCTGCTCTGTAAAACCTAACTCCTGTTTTAATTGTGCATCTATGGAAGGCGCTTCTTTTAAAGCTTTCATTTCAGCCTTGCTCAATGGTGCTACATCATCATAAAATCCTTTGATGGTAACCTTTCCTTTATCGTCTTTCATAGAAGCCAGCAATTTTGCCAGCATCATCGGAGGACTTGGTGCCCAGTTGCTATAATGCCCGCTGTGCAACGGACGCTTAGATCCATACACCGTAACATTTACGTGTGCATCTCCTCTTGCACCAAATAACACCTGCTTAATACCCGACTGGTGAATGGGACCATCACAAATAATCCAGCAATCGCTTTGTAATAAAGCGGTGTGTTGTTGTAAAATTTCAAATAAGTGTTCTGAACCCGCCTCTTCCTCTGCCTCAAAGAAAAACTTAATGTTTACCGTCGGCTTCATACCAGTCTTCACTATCGCTTCATACGCATTTAGTATTGCCATCACGCCTGCCTTATCATCACTGGAACCCCTTGCATAAATACGCCATTGCGGATCAAAGAATTTGTCAGTGGCGGGAAATTCAATCGCCATTCCGTTTTGTTCAAGCGAAGCATTGAATAGTTTGGGTTGAAATGGTAGCAGGCCTGTTGCCCATTGTGCAGGGTTTACTGGTTGCCCATCGTAATGCGCATAAAAAACGATGGTTTGGGTAGCGCCGGGCACTAATATTTCTCCATAGAGTGCAGGTAACGCTTTTGTAGTTATTGGATATAAAATCTGTACCTGCTGGATATTTCTTTGCTGCATTGCCTGCATGATAAAATTGGCATTGCGGCCAATATTAACAGAGTCGGTAGCGATATTGGGAATACTAAGAAAAGATACAAACTCATTAATGACGGCATGTTGATTTGCCTGTATGTATTTTCGAATTGCCAACACATTACTGCTTTGAGCAAACAGCTGCACCTGCAAAAGACAAAGAT
>JAYWAU010000070.1:0-6923 GCA_043782265.1 Ferruginibacter sp.
TTGCAACAAATAAGAAAGTTACAATCATCCGAAGTAAATAAATACCTTAACCGAAACTCTCCTTTCAGTGGCATTTGGGAAAACATCATTCAAACAGATGGAGACGAATTTCCGGAAGAAACAAAATTGCTGATAACAGAATACCTGCAGCCAAAACTAAAAAAATTATTTGAAGAGCAAAGTGGCAATCCATTTGTATATTATTTGCCTGAGAAAAGGGTTTTTAAAACAGATAACCTGGTAGAAGTTGCATTGAGTGATACTTTTATAGCACCACAATTTAAAATTATTGCCAAAGAAGAAAATTTTGAATTACAGTGCCGTTTTAATATCAATGGTGCAGCCCAGCCGGTAACGGACAATGAATGCAACAACAGCATTTTGTTTTTATACAACCATATTTTTTACTTGTGGCAAAAGGCAGAAGATGTTTTGCAGGCAGAAAAATTTATAAAGAACGGCAACATCAAACTCAGTAAAGAAAATTGGGCGGTGCAGATGCAAAAAACCATCATGCCGCTGACAAAAGAGTACAAGGTAGAGTTTGATAAATCGTTGGTAAAAGAAATAAAAAGTGGAGAGCCGGAAGTAAAGCTAATGTTGCAGGAAAAGGGAGACTACCTTGTTTTTCAGCCCATCTTTACTTACCAGGGTTTTGAAACAAGAGCAAATGATAAAGAGACCATTACAATTCCAGATGGGGATAAAATATTAATTGTACATCGCAATAAGGAGGCTGAGCAACGCTTTAACGATATGCTATCCTCACTACACTCGCAGTTTATCCAGTCGCAGGAAGGAAACAGTATGATATTGAAAGGGGCAGATGTGTTACGCAATAACTGGTTCTTTCTTTTTGTAGATGCAATGAAGGAAGCGAAAGTGCCAGTATTTGGTTTTGAGGCACTGCGAAACTTTAGATTTAATACCGCAAGGCCATCTACACATATTCATGTAAGCAGCGGACTGGATTGGTTTGATGCAAAAGTGGAAATTGATTTTGAAGGTCAACGTGTTGGCATCAACGATATAAAAAAGGCATTGGCATCCAAGCAATCTTTTGTACAATTGGGCGATGGCACTTTGGGTATTTTACCCGATGAATGGCTAAAACGCTATTCTTTGTTATTTAAAGTGGGGGATGGTAAAAATGATAAACTACGCTTATCAAAATACCACATGAGTGTGATTGATGAGTTGTATGAGAACAGAGACGCAACTGAATTAAGTTTTAATTTGGATGAAAAATTTGAACGTTTAAGAGAGTTTAAGCAAATACCTGAAATTCTTGCTCCATCTGAATTACAGGCAATATTGCGACCTTATCAAACAGCAGGATACCAATGGCTGAATTACTTAAATGAAGTTGGCTGGGGGGGTATTTTAGCAGATGATATGGGATTAGGTAAGACGGTGCAGGCTTTAACCATGCTACAACATTACAAAACCCAGGAAGGTAATTTAAAAGCAATTGTGATTTGCCCCACAACGTTGATTTATAACTGGGAAAATGAAATAAAAAAATTCACACCTGAACTTACATGGCGCATACACCATGGCAGCATACGGACAAGGGATATTGTAGAATTGCAAAAGGTAAATGTGGTAATTACTACCTACGGGACTTTGCGAAGCGATATTCAGACATTGATGAAAATATATTATGATTATGTGGTACTGGATGAAAGCCAGGCCATAAAAAACCCGGCTTCAAAAGTTACTAAAGCAGCTTGTTTATTAACGGCAAAAAACCGCTTGTGTATGAGTGGTACGCCACTTCAAAATAATACGTTTGATATTTTTGCCCAAATGAATTTCCTTAACCCGGGCTTGTTAGGCAGCATGGATTTTTTCCGAAATGAATTTGCCACACCTATTGATAAATTTGGTGAGCAGGAACAAAAAGAGCATCTCCGTAAATTATTATATCCTTTTATTTTAAGACGTACTAAAGAACAGGTGGCAAAAGACTTACCTGAAAAAACTGAGACAATTCTTTTTTGCGAAATGGAAAAAGAACAGCGGAAAATTTACGATGCCTATAGAAACAGTTACCGAGATAAAATTATGGGGGTTATTGATGAACAGGGGATTGATAAATCGCAGCTTACTATTTTGCAGGGGCTTATGAAATTGCGCCAAATATGTGATAGTCCGGCGATTTTAAATGAAGAAGAGAAATATCCTAACCACTCAATTAAACTGGATGAATTAACAAGGGAAATATTTGAAAACATAGGCGAACACAAGGCACTTGTGTTTTCCCAGTTTTTAGGTATGCTGGGGTTGATTAGAGAAAAACTTACAGAGCAGGGAATTCCATTTGAATATTTTGATGGCAGTACAAGCATTAACGACAGGCAAAAAGCAATTGATAATTTCCAGAACAATGATGCATGCAGGGTATTTTTAATTTCCTTAAAAGCTGGTGGTGTGGGTTTAAATTTAACAGCAGCCGACTATGTTTACATCGTTGATCCATGGTGGAACCCGGCTGTTGAACAACAGGCTATTGACCGAACGCACCGAATAGGGCAAACTAAAAACATCTTTGCTTACAGAATGATTTGTATAGATACCATTGAAGATAAAATTCTACAGTTACAGGAACGTAAGCGCAAACTGGCAAGTGAGCTTATATCCGACGACATCAACTTTGTAAAAGCACTTAGCAAAGCAGACGTTGAATATTTATTTAGCTAATTGAAAATTATAATTGCCAGTGAATTTTACAAAAAGGCGATTATTAAGAAGCTATAAAATTTTTAAGTCTAACAAATTCATTTTTTGATTCTGATGCAAAAATGCTTTTAAAAGCATTGCAAACGAATTTAACTACGGCAGACAACTGTAAACCTGGTTTTTGATTTGTATTTTTCATATATTTTGGATTTGAAGAGTAAAACTAAAAAATTACAGAAACCTTAACAAGAGTGATTTCACTTAATTTTTTAAATAGTAAATACCGAAGGTTATCCACATTTAAACAAATGCATATGAAAAACTGTGGATAAATTGGAGGTCGAAAGCTATTTCTTTAGGCGTTTAGTAGCCAATCTAGCACCCAACTATATTGTATATTCCCTCGTGTTAATACCATTCAAGACTTAATAACGCTTTTTTAAAATAGCTGGTATTACAACAATGAAATTTATTTAATAGCAGTTTCGTAATCGTGAGTTTTTAGCTGAAAATTTATTTTTACTGCTTTATAAAGATTCTGTTACAACCTTATCTGGCCGTTTATGCTGATAAAATAGTAAAAGTCCTATAGCTCCCGCTGTAACACAAATATCCGCAACATTAAAAATACCTGTTCTAATATTTAAAAACCCAAGATTCATAAAGTCAGTTACATGTCTGTCAAATAAAATCCTGTCAATGATATTACCAATACCTCCGGAAAATAATAATGCCAGCGAGAATACTTTTATAATGCCCATTTTTGGAGCATTCTTGATGGTGTAAGCAAATAACAATAATAAAAATGACAGGGGTAAAATACTCAATAACCAAAAGCTGACGGATTTTGGAAGATTATCACCTAGACTTAATGCCGCCCCGGTATTTTCAACATATTCCAACCTTACAGTATCATGAAAATAGGAAACAGCCGGTTGATTTTTTAAATGCTCTTTTGCCAGGTCTTTAGTAACCCTGTCGCAGCTAATGCAGGCAAACGAAACCAAACAAAAGAGTATTATTTTAAATGAAATTTTCAATTTTTTATAGTTAAATTATTTTATTTAAACAATACAGATAAGTACAATTATAATAGTTGAAGATCGATTTCCTCCCTTTTTAAGGTTTTATCCGTAACAAAAGTTCCTAAGGGAATGAATGCTGCCAAAAGGGATTTTATACACCATCCAATATTTTTTTTAAAAGTAACAGCCACTTCAATTGCAAAATAAATATAACCAACAAATAATGCACCGTGCATCCATCCGACAATTTTTACGGCTTCCGGTATTTTCAAAAAATATTTCATTGGCATTGCTATAAGCAATAAAACCAAAAAAGAAATACCTTCTGCAATACCAATCGTTCTAAAACGCCTCAATAACTTTAGCAAAGAAATATTATCACCCATTCTTACACCTGTTTTCATCTTTAATAATCAATTACCTGTTCTTCCATTACAACCGGCATTTTTCTAAACTCATATTGTTGGTTACGCAGTTGAGGCTCAAAGCCCGCTTCTTTTATTGCCGCTTGTATACTCTTGCTGGTAAAGCGGTGAGGGGCACCTGCCGCACTTACCACATTTTCTTCAATCATAATACTTCCAAAATCATTGGCGCCTGCATTTAAGCATAGTTGTGCAGTTTTTTTACCTACAGTAAGCCAGCTTGCCTGAATATTTTTTATATTTGGTAACATAATACGGCTCATAGCAATCATACGAATATATTCTTCGGCAGTAGTTAAATTATGTACGCCACGTATTTTTGCCAATAAAGTATCTACGTCCTGAAAGGTCCAGGGAATAAATGCAATAAAGCCTTTTGCTGTTTCCGGCTTTCGACTTTGTACTTCTCTTATTTTTACCAAATGTTCAAAACGCTCCGTAATGGTTTCCACATGGCCAAACATCATGGTAGCACTGGTAGTAATATTAAGTTTATGCGCTTCGTGCATTATATCAAGCCATTCCTGGCTGCCACACTTTCCTTTACTGATAAGGCGCCTAACTCTGTCCGTTAATATTTCAGCACCTGGTCCAGGCAAACTATCTAAACCAGCTTCTTTTAACGCCATTAAAACTTCGCGATGGGTACTTTTTTCTAATTTGGTAATATGGGCAACCTCCGGTGGTCCGAGGGTATGTAACTTGATATTTGGATAAAGGCTTTTTAATTCCTTAAAAAGGGTAACATAGTAAGATAGTCCAAGGTCCGGATGATGGCCACCTTGCAACAACAATTGCTCACCTCCATAACGGATGGTTTCATCTATTTTTCTTTTGTAGGTTTCTATATCTGTAATATAGGCTTCCGGGTGACCTGGTACACGGTAGAAATTGCAAAATTTACAATTGGCAATACAGACATTGGTAGTATTTAAATTTCTATCTATTATCCAGGTTACTTTTCCATGTGGTACCTGCTTTATTTTTAACTCATTGGCAACATACATTAATTCGGCAAGTGGCGCATGTTCAAATAAATAAACACCTTCTTCTACAGTTAGAAATTCAAAGCTCAGAGCTTTTTGATATAAGTTATTTAATTCCATAAAACCATTTGAATAATAAGTAACAAATTTACACCCATTAGGTTGTATATTTAATAACGGGTAAAATAATTATGAGAAGCTTGTAACGTATTGTACTTCATCTGCCATAATGAAATTACTTGCCAGTTGCCATTGAGAATAAGCATTACCAGCTGGTGACCCAAACTAAGTACATTGGTAAATACTTTTTAATGATAAAAATTATTTGTTTACAGGTTTGTATTCTATTTAATATTTTTTGTTTTGGGCAGGAATTATTGTCTCCTTTACCCAGGGCAAAATTTATTACAAAATTTTCTTTTTTACAATATAGTGGCGGGGTAATGGTAATAAAGGCCAAGCTCAATAATATTCCAGACTCGCTCAATTTTATTTTAGACACTGGAAGTGGAGGCATTTCTCTTGATTCTGCAACCTGCGCACAACTTAAAATACCAATTTCACCTTCAGATACTGTTATTACAGGAATGGGCGATAGTCACAAGGTAAGTTTTGCATTTAACCAAAGCCTTCATTTTCCGGGTTTAACCGTTGAAAGATTAAATTTTCACATTAACAATTATGATGTTTTAACAAGTGTTTATGGAGAAAAAATTGACGGTATTATTGGATATAGTTTTTTTAGGAGATACATAGTAAAAATTAATTTTGACAGTTCAATGTTGGAAGTTTACAGCCCTGGAGAAATAGACTATCCTAAAAATGGCACTTTGCTAAACCCTGTTTTTACAACACTACCCATTGTAAACCTTCATTTTAAAGATAGTAGAAAAGCAGATTTTAACTTTTATTTTGATACAGGGGCCGGACTTTGTTTTTTAATGAGCGATCGTTTTGTTACCGATAGCAATATCCTGTTATCCAAACGGAAACCAGTATTAACGCAGGCGGAAGGGATGGGAGGCAAAATCCAAATGAGAATGACAGTAATTAAAATGTTACAGATTGGGCGCTATAAATTCAGGAATGTACCCACTTATCTTTACAGTGATGAATTTAATGTAACCTCCTACCCTACTGTAGGGGGGCTATTAGGAAATGATTTATTAAGACGATTTAACCTAATCCTTAATTATCCCAAAAGACAAATTTATTTAACTCCAAATACTCATTTTGGTGATGAGTTTGATTATTCCTACACAGGAATGGCTGCATATTACGTAGATGGAATGATACTGGTTGATGATATAATTAAGGGATCGCCGGCAGATAAGGCAGGTGTTTTAAAAGATGATATTATAATAGGGGTTAACAAAAATTTCAGCAATAATATTATGCAGTACAAAGACATTTTGCAAACTGAAAAAGAAAGAATAAAAATAATAATAAAGCGCAAAGAGGTATTGATGGAATTATATATAAAACCCAAAAGTTTATTATAGCCCTACAATATGGCAACTCTGCTTAACTTTACCGAATGATTCAGTATGAAAAGTTTACCCTTGATAACGGATTAAGGGTATTGGTACATGAGGACAAAAGTACCCCGATGGCAGTTGTAAATGTTATTTACGATGTTGGTGCAAAGGATGAAAATCCGGACAAGACTGGTTTTGCTCATTTGTTTGAACACCTGATGTTTGGAGGAAGCATCAATATTCCCAGTTATGATGAACCACTTCAGGTTGCAGGAGGAGAAAACAATGCCTTTACAACCAATGACCTTACCAATTATTATTGCCAAT
>JAYWAU010000071.1:0-6904 GCA_043782265.1 Ferruginibacter sp.
GTAAAAGCTATGCTGCCGGTGGCTTCTACTCACCAATGCCTGCAGAGCTGGCCAAAGTAAGGCAGGAGATCGATTATAATTTTGAGGAGTGGAAAAATATCATTGCGCATAAATCATTTAAAAAATATTTTCCACAAGGCATTGAAGGAATAGAATCGGTGGTACGGCCGCCAAAAGGATACGATGAAACTAACCCAGCCATCCATTACCTTAAAATGAAACATTTTATTGTAAGCAAACCATTTACTGATGCAGAGCTGCAAAGCAAAACACTGGTAAAAGATGTGGCGAAGGTTTATGAAACCATGAAACCCATGATTGATTTTTTAAACAGGGCGGTGGAGTAGTCAATGATAATGCTCACATGGATGTATCGTTAAGCCAACACAAATTTTACCGCTTAATAACCGGGCAATCCAACTGGTTCTTTTTACCAAATTTAAATACCAGTCCGATGGTATGCGATTGATAGAAATCTTTTTTTGCAGCATTGGCCACCCGGCTAAAACCGTCGAGGTAATCCGTAAAAGTGTACCTGAAATTTGTTTCGGCAGTTAAGGCTATTTTGGGTGTTAAATAATATTCTACCCCTACACCAACCGGCAATGCTAATATGGCCCTGGGTGGTGTCCTGTTTAAATCCTGGCTAAGGCTAATTTCTACCTGCGGATCGTTTACAAAAAAGGCTTTGTTTAAACTACTGCTGCGGCTCACATTTAAAAAGCTTACACCAACACCCCCAAACAGGTAAGGTGAAAAGCGGTTGCCGATTTCGTTGCCATTGTTACCAAACATATTCCAAACCAGTAATTCTGAAATTTCCTTAACCGGAGAAGAGAAACTGAGGTTGCGCTGCTGCCTGTAGGCAGGTGTTTTATAAAGCGATTCGTTGCCCCGCAATGTTCCAAAAGCAAGGTTGGTTCTTACAATAAAAGATGGAGTTAACACCCTGGAAATGTAAAAACCCAATGTAGGCTTTACTGTTTTATAAGAGCCCAATGCAGATGGCGTAAGATCGCCCTGGTAAACCAATATACCACCCTGCACACCTATCTGCCAGTTGCTTAAATTTAATTGTGCGTTGGCCACGCTTATACTTACACTTAATACTACAATAGTAAATACGCCTGCTTTGTTTGGTTTGTCCATGGTGATTTATTTTTAAAGATTAAGAATAAATTCCCATGCAGTCAGCGAAAAATTCGGTAAAAAAATGCAGGTAGATGTCGCTACATAAAGAGAGAGGATAATACTTTAAGATATGTTTGTTGATAAACCAATAATGCAGTTAGTTATATAATATTGTTCCGTTAAATCACAAAGAAATCATAAAGTAAATAGGATTTAAAATAGCAGAAGGACAGCAAAACAATGTCGCAAAATGGTATTACACTTTGATAAATGTAATTTTTTTAACGATGAATGGATGTTTTATGTTTTAAAAAGTAGTGGCCAGTGATAAAAATCACCGGCCTTGCTTACCTCTGAAACCACAAGAAAAATCTTTACAGAATATTTTTATAAGGATATATATTATTTAAAACATCACACTCAGGACTGCTTGTCTTGACGGAAAGGCTTTCTTTAAGATAGGAGGAAATTTAATTTACAGAGCAGGATGTAAAAGTAATATTTTTATTTGACAAATATAATTTTTTTATTGTTCCATCCTACGTTGAAATAATTTTTTTTAGGCATTTTGATAAACATCCTGCTTTTTACGATGGTACCTCTACTGTGGGAGTTTTTTTAATTATTGGATCAATCCCTGTGTATCAAAAAGGTTCCAAAAAATACCTAATTTACCCTAAAAAGCACTTTGTATCATCCTTAAACTCATCGCTAGCCACTGTTATCTGTAAAAGGTTAATACTTGAAAAGGGTCATTTTAACCTCATTAAGACAGTATTAAAATACGGGAAAAGTAGCGCTGTATTACGCTTAAAAACTAATATGCGTTAGTTTTGTAAAAAGCAATTAAGTGTAATGGCGAAAATTAAATCAGGAAACAATACAACGAAAAAAGAAGCTATTATTGAACAAGCTGCTTTTTTATTTAAAACCAAGGGCTATCCGGCAGCTTCTATGAGGGAACTTGCCATTGCACTTGGTGTAGAAGCTCCCAGCCTTTACAATTACATTGGTTCTAAAAGCGAACTGTTACAAACTATTTGTTTTAAGGTTGCCAGTGAATTTTCATTTAACCTCGAAAGGGTAGAAAACTCATCAGAAAGTACGATAACCAACGTAGAATCCATTATCCGTTTTCACATTCAAACAATGCTTAGCCGGTTTAATGAAGTGTACGTTGCCAACCACGAATGGAAACATTTAAAAGAGCCTTTTTTAGTGGGTTCCTACATTTTCGTCGTGATTATGAAAAACGGCTGATGATTTTAATTGAAGCAGGAATTGAAAAAAAAGAAATAAAAAATCTTCATCCTTATGTAACAGGATTAACCATTTTATCAGCGGTTAGAGGGTTAGAATTCTGGCATGGTCATAAAAAAAATGTAACCGCACAGGACTTGGAAAATGATATGGTTAACCATTTATTACATGGTATTGTAAAATAGTTATTCAACATATAATTACCGGTTACCCAAATAAATAAACCTTTTCTTAATGCGGATTGACCTTAATACTTATACTAGTTTCATGTTTTGGGGATCCCAATTCAATGCCTTATTTTGATCGGCGCTTAGGTTACATGCAAGTGATGGCCCTGCTGCTCTTAGTCCAAAAACTGCATCTTCCAAAATAGGTTTGCCCGACCTTACCCCATTGAAAAAAGTAATCATGTGGTCAACCCTGTCATCGTATTTTTCTGGCGGTGCAAATTCAATTGTTTTACCCATTTCATACCCGCCTTTTGCATCTCCATATTTGTCACTGTACCATTTTTTGTAGTCTTCTTTTTGTTTGGCAGAAAAACTATCAAATGAATCATAGCCGCCAAAGCCTGGTGCTACACTTCTTTTCAGCGTTATTACTTTAAAGTCATTCCAGCCTATATCTATTGCACCTTCAGTGCCAATCAATTTGATACCAAACCCTCCTTTACCCTCACCACTTGCAAGGTTAATCCTGGTGTACAATTGAAAGGACGGTAAAGTAGCTGTTTGCGGATAGATCATAAAGGAGTTAATAAGATCATATGCATCACGCCCATCTTTCCAATAATTTATTTCCCCTAAGGCAAAAATTTTATTTGGACCAATGGAACCTGTAATGGTATGTAAACCTGTAAGCAGGTGTACAATTAAATCTCCGGCTGATCCTGTACCATAATCTTTATAATTCCGCCACCTGAAAAACCGGGTGGCATCAAATGGCACTTTCGGCGCATGCCCTAAAAAAGTATCAAAATCAATGGTCTGTGGCGATGCATCGGTTGGTATTGAATACTGCCAGGCACCCTTTGCATCGGTTCGGTCGCAATAAGCTTCTACGTAAGTCAACTCCCCGATGGTGCCTTTTTCAAAATATTTTTTTGCTTCTAAAATAGCCACACTGCTTGCCCGTTGGCTTCCTACCTGTAATACCTTTCCTGTTTTCTTTTGTGTTGCAATAATTGCATGGCCTTCTTCTATTTTCTGCACCATTGGCTTTTCGCAATACACATGCTTTCCTGCGTTCATCGCATCAATAGCAATTTTCTGGTGCCAGTGATCAGGCGTGCAGATTAGCACTGCATCAATATCTTTTTTTGCCAGTAGTTCCCGATAATCTCTCGTGGAGAAAATGGCATTTCCCCACTTTTCTTTTGCCCTGTCCAACCGCCCGGTGTATAAATCACAAACGCCACCCAGTTCAACCCCATCTACTTTCAATGCGGCATCTGTATCATAATGCCCAATAATTCCTGCACCAATTAAACCAATGCGAATTTTATCATTAGAACTGGTAGTTGTTGTTGATATGAGTTTCTTTTTTATTACATTTTCACTTGCTGAAACATCGTTTCCGACAGATATCGCTGCAACTGAGCCACTCAAATTTTTTATAAATTTTCTTCTTGAATTTTCCATGACTGATTGTTTTACTATGATGAATTTTTTCGATGTAACCTTTTAAATCACTCCTTTAATATAATGGATAGACCATACCCTCACCCATTTCCAATACTTTGTAATTTACTTTGTATTGATAACACTGTGTTTCAAAATTTTTCGGGTCTTCTGTATTAAATTCAAACAAGTGATAGTGATGCGGAATTACCAGCTTTGCTCCGATTGCTTTACCGAGCCTTGCTGCTTCTTCCGGGTTAAGATTACCTGCCACTTTTCTTTCGGGCTTATTGCCGTTGATTGGCAAAAAAGCAATATCAATTTTATAGGCTGTTAATATTTCTTCCAACCCTTCAAACCAAATCGTATCGCCTGAATGATAAACAGCAAAGCCATTAAATTGAACAATATATCCCATGAATTTACACTGTCCTTTTTCATTTCGTTCAATATCGTTATGGGCTGCGGGAACACCTGTTATTTTAAATCCTGCATGCTCATAACTTACCCCATCATTTAGTCCCACAGGGAAATCTTTAGGGCACCCAATCCTGCTAACAACGCACTCTCTGTTGGCTTCAGGAATGATAAATTTTATATCCTTATTACTTTTTATGATAGGTATCAATGTGTCAGCATCCAAATGATCTGTGTGGTTATGACTTGAAGTAACGATGTCAATAAAACTGAGCTGAGCAGGATCAATTACCAGTTCGCTCATTCTTGTATGTGGCTTATCAGTATCCTTGTATTTACGTGTAAGCGTATCAGACAGGTAAGGATCAAACAATAAATACCTGCCCTGCCATTTTATCAAGAACCCGCTTTGTGCCAACCACCAAACTTTAAAACCGATACTACTTTCGAATGATTGAATGTCATTCAAAAGCACAGCATCCTTTTGTTTAGGTTTAATTAATTCCACTGATATTTTAGATTATGTTTTAGAAAAAAAATCAAAGTCTGTCAATCTATTTTTACCTCATCGATTTTGCTGCTGCACACATGTTGGCAATTTTTTGTTTGGTTGCCCAACGTGCTGTTTGCGACATTCCGCAATCTGAAGCCACCGCTAATTTTTCAGCAGGTATGTATTGCAGGCATTTTGCTATTCTTTCTTTAACATCTTCTACGGTTTCTACGTAATAACTTTTTACATCAATCACTCCTACTGCGACATCCATTTTTTCTGCAAATCTTTCCAGCAAATGAATTTCAGCAAAGTTAAGTACCGTCATTTCTGAGTGCAGTTCATCCACTGTCAAATCAAGAAAATCGGGAAGCATCGGGGCAATTGTTTTTTTACCAACTGAGCGGCCTTTATAATTTCCAAAGCACAAATGAGTCCCGATTCTTGTTTTACCTACAATCCCTTTTACAGTTCTGTTAAAAATATCTACAAACCGTTTGGTGTCTTCCTTATAGGCGTAACAAGACATAGAGGGTTCATCAATACAAATTTCCTTTGCTCCTGCTGCCACCAGCTCTTCCAGTTCTTTTGCTACCATTGGTAAGAGTGCTTCCGTAATTTCCCAGCGGTCTTTGTAAATTTCACCGGGCAACATTCTGCCCGAAAGCGTGTATGGGCCTGGGATAGAAGCCTTCAAAATTTTGTGAGGTGGTGCCAGACGTTTCAGCCTTTTATATTCTTCCACCACACCCAACCCTTTGGGTGCAGTAAGTGGCTCAATGATAGTATGCTTACCCCGTTGGTCATGCGCAGGCGGACCAAATTTTCTTGTTTCTGCATGATTGGCTGCAATGCCCTGAATGAACCCGTAAAAGGACAGGTTAAAATCAAGCCGGGTTTGTTCACCATCAGAAATTACATCAAGGCCAGCTGTTACCTGGTCGTGTATAGCATTCACGACTGCATCTTCTTTCATTTCATTGATATCGGCCGGACCAAATTTTTCCAGGTTTTCAGCAGCAAATTCTAACCAACCTGGAAAGGGCCAGGAACCTACAACGGTGGTCTTAATTGGGATTGGTTGCATGTGTACTTTTTTTAAAAGATTTAATTTTCGTGAAAATTCACTTTACTTATTTAGGTGATTTTATATACCTCCAATGAATGAATCATCCCTATTCTGCTACTACAGTTGTTTAGTTTTTATCAGAAACATAGCTTTGAATACCTACTTTTTTATACAATCTCGAAATCCTGTGCGCATGCTCATCATAAGCCGCCTGAAATATTTCAGTTGCCTTCTCAGCCCCAATGACCGCAGCGGCAGTTAACACATTTGGGGGATGACCTGCCTTGGTCAACAGATTAGCTAGTTCTACTTTTATACAATTGATCACCATACAGGAGCCGATTGTAGAACCTGGCGCAACAGGCGTTGCAAGGTTTTCAATTGTAATCATTGAATCACCAACTGGTGCGCCTGAATCCAACACTATATCACAGAAGTCTTGCAGTTTTAAACCATCAGCCCTTTTACTGGTACTTGCAGCGGCATGATTTTTTGAAATAATACCTACGGTTTTAATGCCCTTTTTTTGAAACAACTCCGCCATTTCTATCGGTACAACATTGCAACCGGAAGAAGAAATAATAAGTGCAGCATCCTCGTCTGCCAAGTCAAAATTTCGTATTATCTGCTCCGCCAATCCGGGCATGTTTTCCAGGAACATTGCCTGGCGTTGTCCGTTGGCACCTACCACCAGGTTATGAAAAGTAAGCGACAGTTCTACTATTGGATTGAATCCAGGAAAGGACCCATATCTTGGCCACATCTCTTCTACCATAATCCTGCTATGCCCGCTACCAAAGAGATGTACCATTCTGCCAGCCAATATTGTGTTGGAAAAAATATTGCCTACTTGCAGGATAATGGCTTCCTGGCTGGCTACAATTTCTATCAAACCCTGGCATTTTTTTAAATATT
>JAYWAU010000072.1:0-6894 GCA_043782265.1 Ferruginibacter sp.
TCTTTGCAATAAGACTGTTGTTTAAAAAATTCAGTCGCCTTGGAAATATCTTCTTCACTCACTGCATCTGCCTTATTTAAAATTACCAGCGCAGGTACTTTTAATCGAAGAGAAGAAAAAATAAGGTGACTTTCTTCAGGATTCTCTCTTGCGTCCGTAATTAGCAATGCAAGGTCTGCATCTTCTAAACTTCCTTTTACCGCCTGCATCATTTTTTCGTGCAGTTTGTATTTGGGTTCAATTATACCAGGTGTATCACTAAAAATAATCTGGTGGTCAGGCCCTGTCAAAATGGCTTTAATGCGATGCCTCGTCGTTTGTACCTTATGCGATACAATCGCCAGTTTTTCGCCTATCAATGTGTTGAGCAACGTGCTTTTACCTGCATTAGGCTTACCAAAAATATTTACAAAACCGGATTTCATGTATGTAACCTTTAGAAGCAAGTCTAAAAAGACTTTGATTACCGCATACAAACAGAAAGACTGGAGGAGGTGATCAAATTCATCAGCAACTTGCCAAGAATAAAAAAGGCTCTCACGAGCCTTGTGTTTTTTTGTTGCGAAGAGAGGGATCGAACCTCTGACCTTCGGGTTATGAGCCCGACGAGCTACCGCTGCTCTACTTCGCGGTGCAAAAGTAATGGATTACGTTATTGCCGCCAAATAATATACATTCGTATTCAAAAATAATTTATGAAAAAATATTTGCAACGTTCAATTATACCAGTGCTGGCAAGCCTCTTGCTATTTAGTTGCCATTCAAAAATAAAACAACAGGAAGATGAAATTTATAGCCGCCACCTGCAGGAACACATAAAATTGACCATTATCAGTACTCCAATGCCAGACAATAAAAACGAAATGAACCTGCTTTTATTAAACGACGGACAGGACGTTGAAAAATGGAGGATTAAAAAAATTACAGATAGTTTATACAAAAAAGGATTAATAGAACCGTTACTAATTGTTGCCATACATGCAGGTGACAGGATGCAGGATTATGGCGTTGCTGGTTTTTCTGATTTTGAAAACAGGGGAAGCAAAGCTGATAAATATGAGGCTTTTATTATTAATGAACTATATGATTTCGCAAAGAAAAAAGCCGGGGTAAGAAAATTTAAATCAATTGCATTGGCCGGTAGTTCGCTTGGAGGATTATCTGCTTTTGACATTGCCTGGAACAATGGAGATAAAATTGATAAAGTGGGGGTTTTTTCCGGTTCATTTTGGTGGAGAGATAAAGATACTGCTGCCACCGATTACTCTGATGACAAAGACCGTATTGTGCTCAATAAATTAAGATCTTCCCGAAAAAGGCCCAAACTGCAATATTGGTTTTATGCAGGTGCTAAAGAAGAAAACAGCGACAGGGATAAAGATGGAGTAAATGATGTTATTGATGATACCAAAGACCTTATTACGATCATAAAAAATAAAAATGTTTGTGCGCCGTCCGATATTGTGTACGTGGAATCGCCTGATGGAAAGCATGACTATAATGACTGGAGCAAAGCACTGCCGGGCTTTTTAACCTGGGCTTTCGGAAAATAAAACAATAAAAAATCCGCTTAAATATTTAAGCGGATTTTTAATTAATATCGAAATATTATCCCTTTCTGCCAACACTGCTGGCTCCACTGGTATGCTGATCTTTTATTACACCATTTCCTTTGTAAGAAATATCACTTGCACCACTGGCGCTGGCACTTAACTCTTTATTTACGGTAATATTAATATCAGATGCACCGGAGGCCTTTGCATTACAAACTTCTGTGACAAGATCGTATCCCTTTACATCGCTGGCTCCACTGGATTGAATAGTTACAATGCTAGCAGCGCCACTTATTTTTGCATCAGAAGCTCCGCTTAGTTCAAGAGTGAGGTTACCCACTTTTACGTCTCCTTTAAAATCGCTGGCGCCACTCATATCCAAGCTTAAAGAATCAGCATTAATAGTTCCTGCAACCTGCACATCGCATGCACCTGAAGCCTGTAGCTTTTCTAATGTTTTGAAAGAAACATATGCTTTCAATTTTTTATTCCCCCCGCTCCAGCTTCCGTTGCCGTCGTAATAAATTTTCAAAGTATTGCCTTCTACTACCGTTTTAATATTGTCCCTGTATTTTTCTTCAGATGCACTAACTGCAATGGATTCCGTTTCAAACTGAGAAAGATACAAATCGATACCACCAGATATTTTAATTGCATTAAAGCTTGCATTCAATTTTCTTGGCTCAGCATTGGCATCATTTACCAGGGCCTTTTGTGCGTTGGCAATGAAAACAGCAGTTAACATTACAATTGATAAAAGAATCTTTTTCATACTTATTTTTTATGAGATTAAACTTATGATTTTTTAACCATTACACCACTGTTAACATCTAAATCTTTAATAACTGCATTGCCCTTGTAATGGATACCACCGCCACTATTTGCCTTTGCATTTAATTCCTTGTTTACATTAATGCGAACCCCTCCGCCACTTGTTGCTTTGGCATCACAAAAATCTACAGCAAGTTCATATCCTTTAAATACGGCGCCACTACTTGCTTCTACCTTAAGCTCACTTGTTTTACCTGACATTTCTACAGCCGAGCCACTATTTTGAGAAACCTGCAGTTGCGTAATATTTACCGCACCTGTAAATTGAGATCCACTGCTAAAAGAGCAGTCAAGCTTATTTACAGCCAGTATGCTTTTCATATTAACATCAGCACCGGAAGAAGCATGCAGTTTTTCAAGTGTTTTAAATGAAACGTACGCTTTCAATTTTCTCTTGTCGCCATTTACCCAATTTAACCCACTATTGTCATAATAAATTCTTAGGTTTCCATTTTCCACCACCGTTTTGAGCCGCTCCATATATTTTTGTTCAGAAGCACTTACGGCAATAGATTCTTCATTGCCCTGTGTAAGGTAAAGATGGATACCATCCGAAACAGTAATTCCTGTAAAGTTGCCAGATAAGGTTCGCTTTTCAGCATTGTTGTCATTTACAATTGTATTATCCTGGGCAACAACGTTTAAACTTAATAATGTAAGAAATGCAATAAGTATTTGTTTCATGGTTATTTTTTTAGTGATACGCATGGCAAAAACTATTTGTTACACAAATGTGTAAATTAATTTTAAACTTCCCTACCTTCGCATTTCAAAATTGTTCTTACTCATCGTCTGAATTTCCGGGGTGCTTCTTTTAGGAGGCTGAGATAATACCCGTTAACCTGCTCAGGATAATGCCTGCGAAGGGAGCTATAATTCACCATCGGATTTATCGTCCGGATGTTCAGCATAAAATTTTTATTGGAATGAAAAAACTACTGTTTAGCTGTGTGCTATGTGTAATTGCTGTTATGACTTACGCTCAGAAGGAAAAAAAATTTAACGATACATCCTTTATGCAACCCGTGGAGGTAACTGCTATCAGGGCTAATGACAAGGCCCCTTTTGCAAAAACCAATCTTACAAAAAAAGATATTGAAAAAAACAACCTAGGGCAAGACCTTCCTTATTTGCTGAATCAAACACCATCCGTTATTATTAATTCTGATGCTGGCAACGGCGTTGGTTATACAGGTATTCGTATCCGTGGTACAGATGCCAGCAGGATTAATGTAACCTTGAATGGTATTCCTTACAATGATGCAGAAAGTCAGGGTACTTATTTTGTTGATATTCCAGACATTGCTTCTTCAGCAAACAGCATCCAAATTCAACGTGGTGTTGGCACCAGCAGCAATGGCGCAGGCTCTTTTGGCGGAAACATCAACTTTTCTACCAATGAAATAAATGATAAATTTTACACAGAAATTAATAACAGTTTTGGAAGTTACAATACATGGAAAAACACCTTAAAATTCGGAACTGGAATCCTTGGCAAACATTTCACCATTGATGGAAGGCTCAGTAATATTACGAGCAAGGGATACATCGACAGGGCTGCTACCAACTTAAAATCTTTTTATTTTAGTACCGCTTATGTGGACGAAAAAAATTCATTGCGGGTAAATATTTTTTCGGGTAAAGAAAAAACATACCAGGCATGGAACGGAGTACCTGAAAGTTATTTAGCAACCAATCGTACGTATAATATTTCGGGGCAGGAACAACCAGGATCTCCCTACCCTAACGAAACTGATAACTACATACAAACGCATTACCAGCTATTTTATAATCACCAGTTTAATCCTTTCTGGAAAGCCAATGTAGCAATATTTCTAACTAAGGGAAAAGGTTATTATGAAGAATACAGGGCAGACCAGGTGTTGGCCGAATATGGTTTGAATGATTATATCGTTGGCACTGATACCACTAGAAGCACTAATCTTGTAAGACGTTTATGGCTGGATAATAATTTCTATGGAACTATCTTCTCTCTGCAACATCAAAAAAACAAAACTCAATTTACAGTTGGTGGAGGATATAACAAATATGATGGAAAACATTATGGCGAAATCATTAATGCTGTTGTGCAGGCCGCAGTTCCCAGAAATTACCGATGGTATAATTTAAATGCATTTAAAAATGATTTTTCATTGTACACAAAACTGTCTCAGCAACTTTCAACCCATTGGCAACTATTTGCGGATTTACAAATGAGGAATGTACATTATACCATCAATGGTTTTGAAGCAAATCCCACTTTGATTATAAAAAACAATTACACTTTCTTCAATCCAAAAATAGGATTTACTTATACAAATAATGAATGGCAGGCCTATGGATCTTATGCATTGGCTGGTAAAGAACCTAACAGAGATGATTTTGAAGCAGGAAAAACGCAGCAACCAAAAGCAGAGGAGTTAAACGATCTTGAATTAGGTGTTGAAAAGAAAAGCAAAAACTATTCCTTTGGTGCAAATTTGTATTATATGAAATACCGCAATCAATTGGTATTGATTGGAAATATCAATGATGTAGGATCTTACACAAGAACAAACATACCCAATAGTTATCGGTTGGGTATTGAATTGCAGGGAAAAGTTATACTAACTGACTACGTAAATATCGCTGCCAATTTAACGTTGAGTGAAAATAAAATAAAAAATTTTACTGAACTGATTGATGACTATGATAATGGCGGAACACAAAAAAATGTGTATCAAAAAACAGCTATTTCTTTTTCTCCGGCAGTTATTGGTGGAGGGAGTATTAATTTTATACTGATAAAAAATGGAGAGATCAGTTTATTGAGCAAATATGTTGGCAGGCAATACCTCGACAATACTTCTCAAAAAAGCAGAAGCCTGAATGCCTATTATTTGCAGGATGTGAGGTTTAGTTATACTTTCACCACAATAAAACATTTAAAAGCAGCCTCGCTGATTGTACAATTAAATAATGTATTTAATAAAAAGTATGAAGCCAATGGCTACACTTTTAGCTATTATACCGGCGGACTTACGACGGAAAATTTTTATTATCCCATGGCTCCATTTAATTGCATGGTGGGTTTAAATTTCAGATTGTAATATTTAATCTTGCTGGTATAGAGTACTATTTTTAGCACGCTGAAATAAGGAATACAAAATGGGCCATCCCACAATAAAGTGTGATGGCCCATTTCTTATTGACCACAAAAATAATACGCATTCAATTTAAACTTTAAAAGTCTCTCTCCAATTCAACATACCTCCAGTTAAGTTCTTCACATTGGTAAATCCAACTGTTTCTAAAATAAGACAGGCTTGTCCACTGCGGTTTCCGCTTCTGCAATAAACAATCAATTCTTCGTTTTTATATGGCTCCAAATCGTCCAGTTGAAAAGACTGAATAGTTCCCAGTGGCACTAACTCGCCGCCTATATTGAATTCAGCATTTTCATGCGGTTCCCTTACATCAATAATATTTAATTTTTCTCCGGCAGCTATTCTTGCCTTAACTTCTTCAGCAGTAATTGTTGTCATTGGTTTGAAGTTGGTTTGTTGGTGGTTGTGGTAGTTGAATCTTCAGGAAGTATCATTACCTGTGAAATATAAATATCCATTAACTGTCCTGGATGTATAAAAACAGGTTGTTTCTCCTCATTATACCTGCCGGGATTTTGCTTGTAAATAAATGCAGTAGCCGTATCTTTTATAACGTCTTTGCCAATTACAGCTCCAATATTAATACCGCTGCTTTCCAGTAGTACCTTTCCCTCTGCAAAAGTTTTACCAATAAGATCGGGAACCATAATTTGTTCATCCTGTAATCCGCCCGCAATAACAAGAGATATTTTACTTCCCCAAACTACCTTTGATCCTGCTTCAATCTTATTGCCATTGTACAACTGCTCCAACACAGAACCTTTCATAAAATCAGGCTTAAAAGTAGTATCGCCCAATTGAAGGTGGTTTCTTTGTAAAATATCCAATGCTAAACCAAAACTTTTACCCTCAAGAGCAGGCATGCTAATCATTGGTGGCATGTACCGGTTAACAGTTAAAAAAACAGTGCGGTTAATTTTTACGGTGGCGTCAGCATCTGGTAATTGTTTAATTACAATACCACGTGCAAGGGTATCCGTAAAAATTGAATCCTGTATCGTTACATCAAAACCTTTACTCTCCAGCAATTTAATGGCTTCGCTTGTACTTTTTCCCTTTACGGCGGGTACTACAAGGTATTCACCGTGTTTGGTTATCCAGCCTAAGGCCTGCAGGATTAAAAAAATCAGTAAAAACCCTAAAACAGCTGCTGCCAAAAGGTTTACCCAAAAAGGACGGTCCGTTATAAATTTAAACATATTCTAAGTTCAACGTTGGTTATTGAGTTTACTGCAAAGTACGCAGAATGAAGCATATGCATTATTTAATAAAACATTCTTCAATTAAGGCACTGTAAAATTCTTTTAAAGTCCAGCCCATAGCCCTCACCTGTTGTGGTACCAGGCTTGCCTCGGTTTGCCCGG
>JAYWAU010000073.1:0-6893 GCA_043782265.1 Ferruginibacter sp.
GGAAGATTACAGGCATACGATTGCAAAAAACATGCGTGAAGGAAAAGCGATAACCATAGAAGAATTTCTTAAAGAACTACCTGTATGAGCCAATTTGCAATCGACAACCAGTGGACACTTTTCCTGGACAGGGATGGCGTTATCAATCATGAGCAACATTTAGGCTATGTAAATGCCTGGGAGGAATTTGCATTTTATGCCGGTGTAGAAGAAGCCATCAGCATATTTGCGGCTCATTTTAAATACATCATTGTTATCACCAATCAAAGAGGTGTTGGCAAAGGCATTACCAGTTTTGAAAATTTAGGGCTCATTCACAGGAACATGAAAGGAGCCATTAGCAAAAGCGGCGGAAGGATTGATGCTATTTACTTTTGTCCGGATATTGACAATTCCAGCCCCAACAGGAAACCTCAAACTGGTATGGCAATGCAGGCCAAGTACGATTTTAAGGATATTGATTTTGCCAAATCTATTATGGTAGGGAACACATTCAGCGACATGGAATTTGGCCGCAATATCGGTGCGAAAACAGTCTTTATTCCATCCACCATAAAGGATGCAGACCCTGCTGACAAAAGAATTGATGCCGTGTTTAACTCTCTCTATGATTTTGCACAATCACTATAAGCTTTCGTTAATTTTGCGTTGAAAGGTTAATTGCGCCTTGTTTATTAAAGTATTGTTTTAAATTTATCCAATGAAGAATCTGATTTTATTTATAACCTGTATTTCCTGTTCTGTATTCTGTTTTTCGCAACGCTTACAAAAAAGCGATGAAACAGTTTTGCAACAAAAAGAAGACTCCTTAAAAACCTATTCAAGCGATTTAATACAAGCCATCAATGCGCAAAATCGTTTTAAGGCCGACAGCCTTTTTACTAAAATGTTTGTAAGGGCTTTAAAAACAAACGGTTCTTTTTATTATCCTTTTGATAGTTTAGAAACCATCTCCAAATTATATCCGCCTGATAGCAGCTTTAGAATTTTTACCTGGCAGATGGTGATCAATGATAATATCATTCGCCAGCATGGCGCCATACAAATGAGAACTGCTGATGGCTCTTTAAAATTATATCCCCTGATTGACAAATCGGACGTTACTATCAATATTGCTGATACTATTGGTAATAATAAAGGCTGGATTGGTGCAGTGTACTACAGAATTATTGAGAACAAAAGTAGTAACCAGAAGTATTATACTTTACTGGGCTACGATGAAAATAACATTCGCAGTAACCGCAAAATAATTGAAGTACTCAATTTTGTAAATGATGAGCCGGAATTTGGTGGCCGCTATTTTAGTTTTGAAAATGATGCTGTTAAATTACCTACAATGAGCCGTTACATTATGGAGTACAAAAAATCGACTGGTGCCAGGCTTACCTATGATGAAAATTTAAGCATGATTGTTTTTGAACATCTTGAATCAGAAAGCAATGAACCTAAAAAGAAATGGACCCTTATACCTGATGGTGACTACGAAGGTTTTAAATGGAATAATGGCAAATGGGTACATGTAGAAAAAGTATTTAACCAGGTTACACCTGAAGGTAAAGAACCGGTGCCAAGCCCACTGAAAGATACACAAGGTAATTTACAGGAAGATAAATTACAAAATAGTGAGGGTGAAAAAGCGCCAGTTGAAGAGATGCCTTCGACCATTAAGAAACCAAAAGTTGTAAAAAAGAAACCAAATCAATAATTGGCAACAGCAAAAAAATACCTGCTAAAAAGAGCAGGTAAAATAACTGTACTTAATATCGTTGGTCATCAGGCGTTAATCAGGTAAGTGCCCAGGTCAATTACTTCACCCTCTCCTTTTTTATATTGTTCAATGGCTTCCAGATCCACATCTTCTATCACTTTACTTTTAAAAATAGGTTCTCCATTTTTAAACACTACAAAATATAAATCCGGGAAAGTTTCCAGGTTAGCTAAATCTCCAAATGCAGCATGGTGAAAAGAAATTTTCGCAATGCCCTTAGCATCCAATTCACTTTCGCCGATAAAATCATTACTCAGTAAATCATTATCAAAAAGCCGAACGGAATAAGCAGTTCCCGAAACAGGTGCGTCTGCACCTTTGCCAATAAAACGTGCCGTCACTTCAAAATTCATGTCGGGGTCTAAAGAAAACTTGCTCATACAACTGCTATTTTTATTTTACAATGATGATTCTTTTTACGCTTTGATAAAAGTTCCAAATAGGTTTGCAGTACAAGTGAGTGACACAACAATGTTGATTGAAAAACAATTGCTGGTCAAAACATTTTCATCTTTGATCAACCCAAATTAATACCTGTAAAAACATCTCAAATACTCATCTTACCTAATTTTTCCACCACTACGGAGACAGGAGCTATTAATCATTTAATTTCAGCACCGCTAAAAATGCTTCCTGTGGTACTTCCACATTGCCTATCTGTTTCATTCTTTTTTTACCTTCCTTTTGCTTTTCCAACAACTTACGTTTACGGCTGATATCACCACCATAACATTTGGCGGTTACATCTTTGCGAATGGCACTGATGTTTTCTCTTGCAACTACTTTAGCGCCAATGCTGGCCTGTATGGCAATCTGAAACTGCTGACGTGGCAACAACTCTTTTAATTTTTCACATAATTTTCTGCCAAATTCATGTGCCCTTGCACGGTGTATCAACGCACTCAATGCATCGAGTTTATCGCCGTTTAATAAAATGTCCATCTTCACAATATCACTTGGGCGATATTCTATTGGATGATAATCGAAGGAAGCATAACCTCGGGTGATGCTTTTTAAACGGTCGTAAAAATCAAATACAATTTCCGTTAGAGGCATATCAAAACTAAGCTCTACTCTTGTTGGTGTAAGGTATCCCTGGCTAACTAACACACCTCTTTTGCTGATGCACAAGGTCATTATGTTACCGATGTATTCCGGCTTACTTATCATTTGCGCCCGGATGAATGGTTCTTCAATTTTCTCTATGCGGCTCGGGTCGGGCATTTGCGTGGGATTGTTTACTATAATAACTTCTCCCTTGGTGGTAGTGGCTATAAAGCTCACATTGGGTACGGTGGTAATTACAGTTTGGTTAAACTCCCTTTCCAAACGCTCCTGGATGATTTCCATGTGCAGCATGCCCAAAAATCCGCAACGAAAACCAAAACCCAAGGCCTGGGATGTTTCCAGTTCAAAAGTCAACGATGCATCGTTAAGTTGCAGCTTGTCCATACAATCCCGCAGTTCTTCAAACGCATCTGTTTCTACCGGAAAAATACCTGCAAATACCATTGGTTTCACATCCTGGAAACCCTTTATAGATTCTGTTGCACCATTCACTGTTGTTGTGATGGTATCGCCCACTTTTACTTCCCTGGCATTTTTTATACCGGTAATAATGTACCCCACATCACCTGCACACACTTCGTTTTTGGGCGCAAGTCCCATTTTTAAAATGCCCACTTCATCGGCTCCATATTCGAGCCCGGTGTTGCTGAATTTAATTTTATCGTTCTTTTTCAACGTACCATTAAAAATTCTGTAATAAACAATGATACCTCTGAACGAATTGTACACACTGTCAAAAATCAATGCCTGTAACGGCGCCTCCGGATCCCCACTCGGTGCAGGAATGCGTTCAATAATGGCAGTTAGAATTTCTTCAATACCAATACCGCTTTTACCGCTGGCCAGTAAAATATCTTCTGCCTTACAGCCAATTAGTTCTACAATCTGATCTGTTACTTCCGGAATCATCGCTCCTTCCATATCAATTTTATTGATCACCGGAATAATTTCCAGGTTGTTGTCAATAGCCAAATAAAGATTGCTGATGGTTTGCGCCTGTATACCCTGGCTGGCATCCACCAGCAACAAAGCACCTTCGCAGGCTGCCAGTGCACGGCTTACCTCGTAACTAAAATCTACGTGGCCGGGAGTATCAATCAGGTTAAATACATATTCTTCACCCTTCCACTTATAATTAATCTGTATGGCATGGCTTTTTATGGTAATGCCTTTTTCCCTTTCCAGATCCATATCATCAAGCACCTGTGCCTGCATGTCTCTTTCGCCAATAGTGTGTGTAAACTCGAGTAAACGATCTGCCAGGGTACTTTTTCCGTGGTCAATGTGTGCAATAATGCAAAAATTTCTAATATTCTTCATTCCGTTCAATATGCGTTTTAGCGCTGCAAAAGTAACTGATTTTGTGTGTAATTACGGTTTTGTTTATGGGTGTGTTGCAAGGTTGTCCGGGCTAAGATGCTATGTGGAACTTCATTGGCGTCGCACACTTGTACTTTTAGATTTTTATTGGTCTTTTACTGAAGCGGAGATAGACAGCACAGTAAGAATGAATTTGATTATAAACTATATAAATTAATTGCTAATTTATAAAAATTGCTCTGTAAGCAATAATCAAGATAAATAATATTTAAATCGCAAAAAGTGAAGATAGAAAACATAAAAAAAGCACCAAATTTGTTTTCTTACTTCTCAATTGCTTGTTCCGTAATACTTACTAAACCTGATGCTCCTGCTTTGAGTTGATTGATCTTTTTATGGATTTATTCTTCTCAATTCATAACACGAATGTACAAACATAAAATACCTTTTTGCAAATTTTTTGTCGTGTTTTTTTCATTCTTCTGTTATTAGTTTTGCACATAATCAAAGCCGCAAATTATATTCTGCATAAATAAAAAACTGTATTAATAATGATATTAATTTGTTTTAAAATTATTGAATTATTACTTCAGTAAAATAATCTTTTTTCCGTTTTCTCTTCTCACAATCAACAATCCTCCAGCGGCCATTGGTTTCCACTCATACCCTTCACCGGCAAGGCTTTCGTTAATAGATTTATAATCCAACAACACAACAGCAGGCTTGCTTTTTAACCGTATTCTTTCAATACCGGATGAATCAAAAGTTCTGTAAAATAATTTCACTTTATTACTGTCTACATTTTCAAAACCAAGCCCATAATATTTTTTCAGGCTGCCTTCACAATCTGCCTGTTGTATAACGGAAGTGGATGAAAGAATATGATCTTGGCCGGGAGCTGTTAAGGCCGCCACAGCATCCATTACACGCCGGTAATTCCGCACATAATCTCCATAATCATCCGTTAGCCAGGGCTCATCATTGGGGAAACAATTCTTACCATCAAAATCCACCATATAGGTTGCCCAATTTAATTCCCTAACTGCATTATTGAAATCGGAATGCCGGGGTACATTTCAAATTGTCTCAAGGGTTGCCAACCTTTTGTAGGATTATTCCTATTTCAGCAGTAGCTTTCGAAAGGTTGGCAACCCTAAAGGCTGCTACGATTTGAAATACACCCGAATGCTGGTATATCTGTTTCGTTACACAATTAATTTGTATTTTTAATAAAACGATTATTAACCATCAATGAATTGCTAAATGATTAAAAATATTTTATCCCACTACGTAAACAGCCTGATTTTTATTTCAGCATGCTGGTTAATTCTTTCTCCTGTCCAGGCACAATCAAACAATGATGCACCTGTTCGCATGGCCGTTGCCGGTATTACCCATGGGCATGTATCGTGGATATTAAGCAGAAAAAAAACAGATTTACTATTGGTTGGAATTTACGAACCTAATACTGAACTGGCACAACGCTTAGTAAAACAATATGGCTTAAGCAGTTCACTTATTTATAATAACCTGAACAAAATGCTGGATGCAGTAAAACCCGAAGCGGTGGCAGCTTTTGGATCAATATTGCAACACATGGAAGTGGTGGAAGCCTGTGCTCCAAGGCATATTGATGTAATGGTTGAAAAGCCCCTGGCAACTACCTTACAGCAAGCTTTAAAAATGGAAACACTGGCAAAAAAATTCAATATTAAACTCCTCACCGATTTTGAAACCTCCTGGTATCCTTCAACCGTAAAAACTTACGAACTGGTGAACGACAGCAACTATATTGGCAAGATTAAAAAAGTGGTAATTCACGATGGACACGAAGGCCCAAAAGAGATTGGCGTAAGTAAAGAATTTTTGGAATGGTTAACCGACCCGGTAGAAAACGGTGGTGGAGCCTTGATAGATTTTGGATGTTACGGTGCTAACCTGATGACGTATTTAATGAACGGTGAGCAACCTGTTTCGGTTACTGCCGTTACACAACAATTTAAACCAGATATTTATCCCAGGGTGGATGATGAAGCTACCATTGTTGTTACGTATCCATCGGCACAGTGCATTATCCAGGCTTCATGGAACTGGCCTTTTGGGAGAAAAGATATGGAAGTGTATGGCCAAACAGGTTATGTAATTTCTGTCAATAAAAACAACATGCGGTTAAGAGCAAAACCAGATTCAATGGAACATAGCCTTCAGGTAACTTCGAAAGAAGTAGCTGTTTACGAAGATCCGTTTTCTTACTTCACAGATGTTATTCACAACAAAATAAAAGTACCAGAAAATGGCGTGTATGCATTGAAAACAAATGTAACGGTGGTAAGGATTTTAGAAGCTGCAAGGGAATCTGCTAAAAGTGGGAAGACGGTTTATTTGAAGAAATAATTTCTTACAGAAGCAGTGCATCAACATTACAAAAAAAGACCTGCTATCTTGAAGTCGCAAATTGCGACCATCAATCAAGGGTCCATGTAAAATATGTTCCTTATTCGTTTACTACGATTAATTATGTTTTAATGTTGGCAAATGTTTATAATGGTTGGAACTTCGGATGTTGGTCATAAGACGCAACATCGGCTTTCGGGAATTGTAGTTTATTATAATTGAAAAGTGGAACACAAACAAAGGCGAAGAGCTTCGATGGATGACATTACAAAATGCAAGCAATTTTTTTATAATCAATTAACAGAAGACTATTTAGTTTTCCTGGAAACCTATAATGGAGGAA
>JAYWAU010000074.1:0-6890 GCA_043782265.1 Ferruginibacter sp.
TTTTACTTTTTGGATAGAGATGTTTATTCTCAAATATAAATCAAATAAGGAATTCATGCAGTATCGCTACAGTATAATAACCGCAAGCGGTATTGATGCTACAGTATCATTTCAATTAACCAGTAATGTCCGAGCGGATCAATTATTAAACCTTGCCTGTACCCATAATCATAACTTACTGCAGGAGAAATTAGCCTTGCTCCGGCATCCAGCGCTTGTGCAATTACAGCATCTACATCAGCTATCATTACTCCAATTGTAGTAGTTACGCCATTGTATTTTGAAGGACTAAACGTATTGTTGTTGTAGGATTCTTCATGAAAATGAAACATAGCCCCATCTATAAACATTTCCGAAACATGTATGCTGCCATCATCATTAACGATATGTTTTGTTTCAACAGCACCGAAAGCTTTTTTGTAAAACTCCAGCTCCATTGTACCATGCGCAATGGCTAACTGTGGCACAAAAGCTGTTTTAGAAATACTGTTCATAAAAGTGGTTTATAATTTTTTAATAATTTGCAACCGGATAACTTCTCCTCCACCAGCAGGCAAATCAAATATCAATTTATCTGATAAAGAAACAATTCTTGTTTCTTTAATTAAAATATTGGGGTTGTTTATTGCATCCGGGCCATCCTTATATATTGTCGCAGTATAATTTCCGGCCAGTAAAAAATTGAGCGAAATACTAACCTGCCTGGCCATACTATTTGTGATGGTGCCAACATACCAATCCGTACCTTTTCTTCTTGCTATGGATACCCACTCACCTGTTGCGGCTCCAGGTACAACAGTCTGGTCCCATACAGTAGGAATTTGCCGGATAAAATCAAACCCGTCCTGTCCTTCATAAGCTTCAGGATAGTCGCATACCATCGACATATGATTTTCTAAAATTACATACATCGCCAGCAGGTGGCAACGGGTAGCCAACATGTGTGGCCTGGTAGTCTGTACTTTAAAATTCGACAATGGCATTGCCCTAAAACCACCAAGATGATAATCGGTTGGCCCGGCCAACAAACGGGTGAAAGGTATTTCAATATCATCATCAGGTGTTATGAGGTTACCCCATTTATTGTTTTCATAATTAAGTGTTCCTTCCCTTGTTGATTCATTAGGATAGGTGCGGCTAAGACCGGTAGGTTTAAACGCACCATGAAACTGTATCTCAAGATGATGGGCAGCAGCCTTTTGCAATATCTCTTCCTGTATATTAACCATTTCTTGGTCGTCTCTATCCATAAAATCCACCATCATTCCCTTTATGCCCCATTTTTCAAAAAGCGCAAAAGCAGTATCCAGTTTAGGATACAAAGCTTGCCAGTGCACCCAAAAACGTATGCCTACACCCTTGGTTTTAGCATAATCGCAAATTGACTTAATGTCCAGTCCTGGCCTTGGTTTGGTGATATCTGTGTTCGGTCCCGGCTGGTATTCAATACCATCATTCTGGTACCATGCCACACCCCTGTTACCTATTATTGTATGATATTCAATGTTATTTCTTGAGCAGAAATCAATGTAGTATTTATTAAAATTAAAATTAACGCCGGCCTCAAAAGTAGTGTCGGGCAATATGTCTCCGTTCCACCAGTGAAAACTTGCTTTGCCAGGCTTTAGCCAGCTAAGGTCTTTTATTTTACAAGGCTCGCTTAGGTTGGTAAGTATGTTTGATTCAATAAGCGCACCTACCCTATCGCTTATCATCATTACCCGCCACGGCGTATGATGAGGAAGTGTGGCCTTTACTTTAATTGCTGTTTGGCCGGGTAACGGAGTAAGCTGGCCCGACAATATACCATTGCGTTTTATCAGCGACATGCCTGCGTAGTTAACAAGATTTGCTTCCGTGATTGCCATATAAATGTTTCCCGGAAATTCAAAAAGGGCAGGCATGTCCATTAGTGTGTCATTTGCAATAGTATTCAATGGCATTACATTATACCGATGCTCATGACTCGTTGTAAAATTTTCAAGAAAAGCTACCCTTGCCGTTGGATTTCCGGCAAGATTGAAATTGGTATTTTCATCTGTAAGGATATAATTATTCCAATCTTTTTGTTCCGGAAGCTCATACCGAAACCCAACCCCATCGTTGAACACCCTTACTTTTAGATAAACTACCCGTCTCTTTCCAGTACGTTCCTGCATGGGTATGGTGGCCTCTTTGTACTTATTATAAACTTTACTTGCCTTTCCTTCGGACAACATATAATCATCAATTCCATCGGCCAGGGTAATATGCCCGGTTTTAATATCGCCGCCAAAAAAATCATTGTTAATAAAAGTAAGTCCAAGCCCACTATTGTCTACCACGGTCTTATTTTTATAACTAACCGAATATTCCGCATGCCCGGCTATTACGGCAAACATAAAAGTTATGTTTTTGTCAGGAGATGCAATACGCACTTTATTTTGAGCATGCAGGCTGGTAATACTGCCAATCAAAAAAAGCGAAAGGATTGTTTTTTTTATAATCATATACAGGCTGATTTATAATCAAGTTAAGTTAAAAAACAATCACCCTGCTGTATAATAATATTGATGCAAAAACATTGAATGTGGCACGTTTTAAAGTACCTAAAATTCAGAATATATTATTGAGTTTGCGCAAAGCAGAAATAGGGATGTTTCGTTGTTTTAATGATGAAGGGTTTATATTTAAACCTTTGGCCGGCATAGCCAATTATTTAATCCTTATACCAACCACTTCAGTGCAGTTTACAATCTTTATGAATGAGGCGCTGTTTGCCTGCCCATTATTTTTAAATATTTATAATGAGATTTTATAGCCTTTATTAATGTGAGCCTGTTATACTGAACATTAAATTCGATTGCTTTTTTTTCAATAAGCGGTGTAATATAAGGATAGATAGTATGGGGTAATTTAGGATACAAATGATGGGCTGCATGAGAATTAAAGCCACCAAAAACCCAATTAAAAAAATGATTGTTTGGAGAAAAATCAAGCGAAGTTGCCAGCTGATGCGTAAAATAATCATGCGGTAAAAACCCATCCTTATCCGGCCTGGGAAATTGAGTTTCCATACACAAATGGGTGGCAATTAACGAATGAATAAAAAATAAAGAATCAGCAATGTGCATCACAAAAAAAGCAATAATAATTTTTTCAAATGGGTATCCCATCAGCATAGGCAGCACTAGCAACAGAAATACATACACTGTTTTCCAAACAAAAAATAAAATCCATTCTTTTAGTGGATATTTTTTATCCCCAAGATTTGCCACCTTTTTTTGTGTAAGATATAAAAGGTCTTTAAACAGGAACCAGTGTAAAGTATAAATGCAATAAATAAACAACGCATAAAGATGTTGAAATTTTTGATGACTTCTTATCGGATGTTGCGGTGAAAGCCTGATCATGGGATTGTTGTCTATATCAGCATCACAGCCATCAACATTTGGAAAAAGATGATGAGATGCTGTATGCCTTACTTTCCACAAATAGGCATTGGTGCCCTGTGTATTAAACGAAAGATGGTAAAGCCAGTAGTTTACCTTTTTGCTTTTTGAAAAAGTTCCATGGCATGCATCATGAGATACATTAAAGGCTAATAATATTCCCGATAGGCCGATAGAAATATAATTTAAAATAAAACTCACCAGGCTTGCATGTGGCAATGCATAAAGAATTACATAGCAACTTAAATGGAGTGAAACATAAAATATCATTTTAATCCAGAGAAGCCGCCTGGCTTTTACTAAATAATTATTACTGTGTATCAAAAGTTCTACATCTTTATTGAGGGAGTTAAAAAAAGGCGAAGTAGCCCCAAAATGAAATTTAATTTTATTCATTTTTTTATTTTGAAAATGTATTAAATCTAAATAATACTCTTATTTTTCAGGGGGTACAAACTGTTTAATAACGGGAGCAATAAATAATTTAAAAAGAAGTGATTAGAAAGATACTATTTAAAAACAATAAAAGCCAATAATTTGCCTACGAATATTAACATGCATGCCCAGAATAACTCCTTCACTTTTACCTGCATGGTTGTCAGCGCCGCCGACCATTGCCTGTTTTATAATACTCCTACGTAGTAAATATGCGCTCTATATACAGCAATAGGGTGCTATACCGGTTATAACCCGCAATTTTGACTCTCCCGGCCTTTCAAATTATTACCCGGGAAATTCTGCAAAAAATAAAGCCATTGCATTTGTGAATAATAAATAATAAATTTAGAGCTCTTTAACCAATAAGGTTATTGGTTACACAATAATAAATCAGTAAAAAACAAATTGTATGATTCCCACTAAAGCCTATGCCGCACAAAGTGCAGCCGCAACATTAACACCTTTTAATTTTGAGCGCAGAAATCCCGGTGCCCATGATGTAGAAATTGATATCCTTTTTTGCGGTGTTTGCCATACAGATATTCATTTTATCAACAATGATTTTGGAATGTCGATTTACCCAATGGTACCCGGGCATGAAATTGTTGGAAGAGTAGTTTCAGTTGGGAGTCATGTTAAAAAATTTAAACAGGGCGACATAGCAGGAGTTGGTTGCCTTGTTGATTCCTGCAGAGACTGTGATTATTGCAACGAAGGACTTGAACAATACTGCGCTAACGGCGGCGTATTTACTTACAGTGGTTTGGAGAAGGATGGAAAAACAGTTACCCAGGGAGGATACTCCAATAAGATAGTGGTGGATGAACGGTTTGTGTTAAAAGTATCTGATAAACTTTCTCCGGCACATGCAGCTCCTTTATTGTGTGCCGGTATTACCACCTATTCGCCGTTGCGCCACTGGAAAGTTGGTAAAGGACATAAGATCGCTATTGTGGGTTTAGGTGGGTTAGGTCATATGGCAATAAAGTTTGCCGTTGCATTTGGTGCAGAGGTTACCGTACTCAGCACCTCTCCCGGTAAAAAAGAAGATGCCTTAAAACTTGGGGCGCATAATTTTGTGATTACCACCGATGAAGAACAGGTAAAAACTGTGGCCAGCCAATTTAATTTTATACTGGATACCTTATCTGCCAATCATGATTATGCCATGTATGTTGGCATGCTAAAAGTAGACGGCACCCTCATTTGTGTAGGCTTGCCATCAGAACCTATCCATATGCCTGCTTTCAATATTGTTTTTACACGTAAATGTGTGGCAGGATCCTTAATTGGCGGCCTTCCTGAAACACAGGAAATGCTTGACTATTGTGCAGAACATAATATAACATCCGATGTGGAAGTGATACCCATCCAACAAATACAGCAAGCCTATCAAAGAATGCTGAAAAGTGATGTAAAATACCGCTTCGTGATTGACATGGCTTCTCTTTAAGCGTGGAGGTGTTTTGTATTTTTTGTTATGGGTTTTCGTACAAATAATACACCAATTACAAAACTGTTTTAACGAAACCACAACCGGTAATATACTTTAAATTTCAAGGTCTCAATTTTAAAATTGAGACCTTTTTTATAAATCTTTACAATAAGTATCGCAATCGAGTAGACTTAGTGATATCTTATTGAGTCAGGTTATTTATAGAGTAGATTTTAAATATATGGTGGCATTTTATTCGAGGGCTTTCACAACAGCATTAGAATCTTACATATTTTTCTATTGTTCCGTCAGAGGGAATATAGCCTCTGTAAACAGTGAGCGTATCTTTTACAATTTCAAAAAAGAGTCTGTCATATTTATCCTCCTTCAAAATAAGGTAATCCATAAGCCGCCCTGTTACCCGGGAGGTATCCTTGCCTACACTATATCTTCCGCTATCGCTGTTAGCGTAAACAGGCGACGTTGATTTAACCGAAAATACATACATCGAATCTGTAAACTTCCTGGTATTTCCATTTCCAGGTTCAAAATATGGATTACAGTTGGGTGTTTGACAACCATATAAAATTCTCAATTCCCAATACCCATTAATAGCAGCAGAATCTGTAACAACATATCCGGAACTGACAGCTTTATTTTTTTGTGGGGAGATGCTATTTTTTTTACAACTGGTAAAAAGAAAAACAGCACAGAGTAAATAAAACGAAAGAATGATGCATTTCATAAAAAACTTTATTTGAAACACTGACAGTTAAAGTTGATAAAGGGTTGCATAGAAATTTTAGCAGATGTTAATTTATCAAGCCCCATTAGCATAAAACTTATTGACTGCATTGCTACTTTTGGAGCGAAGTCTCAACTCCATATCCTATTGACGCTTCAAGTATATGAAGGTTTATGTCTTGTAGGATTTTAAACTTAATGCAATACCCGGTCACGCTTGCCTTGCCTATTTTTTTTCCATACGTTTGGGGTAAGTATGTCTTATCTTTTATTCCAAGGATATAGACAGATATTCCAGTTGTGTTTGAGATCATACCAATTTGATAAAACGCTTTGGTTGTTTCATCAGCATATTTTATTGTGTAAAATCCATATCCTACATTGGGGTTAGAAACAGTTTTATTTTCACTGTTTTCACCATCTAAGAACCATAATTTACATCCCGGTAATACCTGAAGTATGAACCTGTGCAATGCTTGCATGTCACAGCGTTTTGGTTCAGGCTGGTGGTGATATACGCTTTAATTGTTCTTTTATGTTCATATAAAATATTAAATTACGTTTTGCTTACTTTGCCAAGCCGGATTGATAACGCAAGATTGTAAATGTCTTTCAAGTTGGTCTTTTTGTATTGATCTAACTTGTGCATAAACACTTTCCTGCTTTCACGTACAAACTAAAAGGGCTTGTTGGCGGCGGGGCTTTATACTCCAAACTGTCTTAGATGATGAACAATATGCTTATACGATAAATAGCCAATTTCACCTTTTGTCATTGGGCCAAAGAATGGGTGTATAAAGTTTGGATTATAGAACTTGTTATATTGTTTTATCCGGCTAATC
>JAYWAU010000075.1:0-6885 GCA_043782265.1 Ferruginibacter sp.
TAATTCGTTTATTGCTAAATTGGTGTTATCAAAATGTTTCCACGTAACGGTCTCCTCTGCCCCCAGTGCTGTTTTCTTAATTTCTTTATGAGGGGGTACACAAGTATATCCACATATATAAATTGCTTCCAGTAAAAATGCGTCGGCTGTCCTAAAAACACTGCCCACATTATAGGCACTGCGAATATTTTCCAGCACCGCAATTACCGGAATCTTCTCCGATTGTTTAAACTCATTTACTGTTAACCGGTTCAGTTCCGCCATGCTCAATTTTCTCATTCCAAAAAATTATGCGCAAAAGTAATTCACATTCTGCATAAACATTGTCACAAACTAAGTAAAGCCCTATTTTTGCGCCGTCCCGAACAATAAACAAAAAACGATAAACAATATATTGTAATGGCCAAAGCCACAGCAGAAACACCCTTAATGCAACAACACAATGCTATCAAGGCCAGGTATCCTGATGCTATTTTGTTATTTAGGGTGGGTGATTTTTATGAAACCTTTGGCCAGGATGCCGTTACAACCTCTACAGTATTGGGAATAACGCTAACCAAAAGAAATAATGGCGATGCAAACTCCTCTCAACTTGCGGGTTTTCCACACCATGCATTGGATACTTATTTGCACAAACTTGTAAAAGCCGGCTACAGGGTAGCCATTTGTGATCAGTTGGAAGATCCCAAAATGGCCAAAGGAATCGTAAAACGTGGGGTGACTGAACTTGTAACACCGGGAGTAGCCACAAGTGATAAATTACTGGAACATAACAGCAACAATTTTTTGGCTGCCATCCATTTTGAAGAGAATAAAACAGGCATTGCTTTTTTAGATATCAGCACCGGTGAATTTTTTATTGCAGAAGGCGACAAGGAATATGCGGATAAATTATTGCAAAGCCTTAAGCCTGCAGAAGTAGTTTTTCAACGAAACCGGCAAAAGTTTTTTAAAGAATATTTTGGTACTAAATTTTTCACCTATGCTTTGGATGAGTGGGTATTTGCCGAAGCTTATGCGCAGGAAAGTTTATTAAAACATTTTGGTACACACAGCCTGAAAGGTTTTGGCATGGAAGGTTTGCATGAAGGTATTGTTGCAGCTGGCGCCATTCTGCATTATTTAAAAGATACAGAGCATCCTAACCTTGGCCACATTAATTCTATACAGCGTATAGACAGGGAAGAACACTTGTGGATGGACCGTTTTACGATCCGTAATTTGGAATTATTTGGAGGAGCAGATGGCAGTAATACTTTATTGAAAGTGCTTGACAACACCGTGTCGCCAATGGGAGCCCGTATGCTTAAACGCTGGATGGTGCTACCTTTGAATGATCTTACAAAAATTCAGGAACGGTTGGATACCGTGGAATTTTTTATTAAAGAAGTTGGTACAAGAAATAAAATTACGCAGCATGTTAAGCAGGCAGGCGATGTTGAAAGACTGGTGAGCAAAGTGCCTTTAAAAAAAGTAAACCCAAGAGAAGTATTACAAATTGCCAAAGGATTGCAACAGGTGCAGGCTATTAAAACAATTTGTTCAACGCTTACCAATGGTTACCTGCAACGGCTCGGCGATTCATTAAATCCCTGTACTTATATTGTAGATAAAATTGTGAGGGAGATCACTGAAAACCCTCCTGCACTGGCCTCTAAGGGAGGCATGATTGCACCTGGCATTGATGAAGAACTGGATGCACTAAGAAAAATATCAAGCGGAGGAAAGGAATACCTGATAGAACTGCAACAAAAAGAAGCGCTCACTACCGGTATCTCTTCATTAAAAATAAGTTTCAACAATGTGTTTGGTTATTACCTGGAAGTGACCAACCTGCACAAAGCAAAAGTGCCCAACACCTGGATACGCAAGCAGACATTGGCCAATGCAGAAAGGTATATTACACCCGAGTTAAAAGAATACGAAGAAAAAATTGTTGGTGCAGAGGATAAAATTTTGCAAATAGAAATGCAACTTTTTGAAAAGTTATTAAACGAGCTACAGGACTATATTGCCCCTATGCAGGTGAACGGTCATGTGCTGGCTACAATGGATTGCATTACCTGCTTTGCCAACAATGCATTGCAATACAATTACAAAAAACCTTTGTTGAATGACGGATATATTTTAGACATCAAAGGCAGTCGGCACCCAGTTATTGAACGGCACTTACCTGTTGGCGAAAGTTATATTGACAATGACATTGTATTGGATCCGGCTACACAACAAATAATTATATTAACGGGGCCAAACATGAGTGGTAAGAGTGCTATCCTCCGGCAAACCGCATTGATTACATTGATGGCTCATATGGGAAGTTTTGTTCCGGCGAGGGATGCAAAAATTCCGCTGACAGATAAAATTTTTACAAGGGTTGGTGCCAGCGATAACCTTAGTGGTGGTGAAAGTACCTTTATGGTTGAGATGAATGAAACTGCCAGCATCATCAATAACATTACATCCCGAAGCCTGATTTTATTGGATGAAATTGGAAGAGGTACATCAACTTATGATGGTATTTCAATTGCATGGAGTATAGTTGAATATTTGCATAAAAGCAGCAATCAACCCAAAACATTGTTTGCTACGCACTACCATGAATTGAATGAACTGGAGAACAAATTACCCGGTGTAAAAAATTACCATGTTACCAATAAAGAAGTTGGCAATAAAATTATTTTTTTACGCAAGTTAGCCCCTGGTGGCAGCGTTCATAGTTTTGGTATACATGTGGCCCGTATGGCAGGTATGCCTCCAAAACTAATTGACAGAGCCAACGAGATATTACTTCAATTAGAAAAGAGCAGGAATAGCACAGAGAGTGGTGACAGCCTGGATCAGACAGTTAAAAGCTTAAGTACCCCAAAAGTGCAGCTCAGTATTTTTGATGCTTATTCTGTTACTTTTGAAGAGATACGTTCTTTACTGAATGCCGTTGACATTAACCGTTTAACTCCTGTAGAAGCTTTATTGAAATTGCAGGAAATAAAGGCTAAGATTAAATAGCATAAAATGATAAACTAGTCACCTTGCTGATTGCTGTTTCCGGAACATTTTAATACCTCCCAATACTATCAGGTATTGCGCCAAACAATAAGTAAACATGATTAAAAAACCAGCAGAAATAAAGGGGTGAGAAAATTTATTAAGTGCCAGCAAGCTATCCGATAGTACAAAACTTATAGCCCCCGCAATAAAAAGCTTTGCGATTGCTGATTCAATTTTTTGGCCTTGCCACAAGGCCGTAGATAACATGCTTGCCAATACAATGCTATAGATTATTACCGGAATTTTAAGATCTCCTAATGAAGGATATAAAACATACAATAACAACAAAACATATAGCAATACAGGCAACAACATAATCATCTTTTTTTCCTTTAATTTTTGAGGCACTGTACTTAGTTTACTAAAATAAAGTATGTAAAAAATGTGCCCGATTAAAAAACCCGCCAATCCCAAAATAAAGAATATTGTATCTTTATATTCAAACATCAACAGCACATCTCCCAGCCAGCAAAATATTAAACCCACTATTAATAAGCGGCTATTATTTGCTTTTGCAAAATTTGTTTCTGTTAAAAATAAATACAACAGGCAGGGTATTAACAGCGGCTTTACAACCATAGCCAACATCGAAACACCATAAGTATTAGCTACGAAGTCTGTTAAACCAAGTAACCAAAAAATAGAAATAATGATTTTGTTTTTCATAAATACAAGATAAATAGAAATTTTATTGCTACGATTTAATTCAGAAATAACATGAATGTTCCCAGATAAATACAAAGAAGATCTTTAATCAGCTACTTTCTTTTAAAACAACAGGTAGAATTGTTTCTCCTATTTATGAACATTAGGTAAGCATTTTCTAAACCCTGTTAAATAAACGGCAGGATAGCGAAATAAAATATCCTTTAATTAACTTTGACGGTATCTATGCTTATAAGAAAAATAGTTGTTTTTATTTTGGTTGGTTTTATTTCCCTAAAATCCTTTGCACAAATCTGTACAGGACTTGGCCAAAACCCCAGTACGGCATTTCCTGTTTGTGGAACATCTACATTTACCCAGGCCTCTGTACCTTCCTGCGGTGGTAAAGTGCTTCCTGCGGTATGTGGCACAACAAAATTGACAGATATTAATCCCTACTGGTATAAGTTTACCTGTTTTAGGACAGGCACTTTGATTTTTGTTATCGCCCCTAATACTCCCAGCGAGGACTACGACTGGCAGCTATTTGATGTTACTAACAGAAATCCTGCCGATGTTTACACCGATGCCTCGCTAATTGTAGCATGTAACTGGAGTGGAGAGCCAGGCAACACAGGTGCTGATGCTACCGGCACCAAATTAAGAGAATGTGATGGATTTGGTGTACCGAAATTTAGTACTATGCCTACCCTTATTTTAGGTCATCAATATCTTTTACTGGTAAGTCATTTCACTGAAACTTCCGAAAGTGGCTACTCTTTAGTGTTTGTTGGCGGATCAACAAGTATAACAGACCCTGTGCCCTCCCATCTTTTATCAGCAACTGCAGCCTGCGACGGCACTAAAATTTCAGTTAAGCTAAATAAGAGAATGAAGTGTAGCAGTGTAAATGCAGATGGCAGTGATTTTATTTTAACGCCTGCAATTGCACCAATCATCGCAGCTGCTGGAGTTGGTTGTGACAGTAGTTTTGATATGGATTCTGTAGTATTAACGCTTGGTAGTCCGCTGCCTCCGGGCAATTACAATATCACTGTAAAACCCAATGATAATTTACTTGACAATTGTGATAATCTAATCCCATCTTCAGATAATTTATCAGTAACAGTATTTCCATTAGTTCCTACTCCAATGGACAACTTATCCAAAATTGGCTGTGCCCCGGATGTTTTACAATTGTCTTTCCGGGATCCAATGCGATGTAATTCCATTGCCGCTGATGGAAGTGATTTTATTGTAACTGGCAGTTCATTGGTAGCTGTTGCCGGTGCGACAGGCATATGCAATGCAGATGGATTGACAAATATTATATTGGTGAAATTATCATCTCCAATACAACAGGCAGGCAGTTTTAGTATCCAATTAAAAATTGGCACAGATGGTAATACGATTATTAATGAGTGCGGTAAAGAAACACCCGCTGGTGCAACTTTACTTTTTACAACTAAGGATACCGTATCTGCATTATTTAAAACAAGTATTCAATATGGTTGTATAATTGATAAAATTCTGTATTCGCATGATGGACGCAACGGAGTAAATAGCTGGAATTGGAATTTTGACAATACAATTACCAGCGTAGCAAAAGATACATCAATTGCCTATACCGTATTCGGTCAAAAGCATGCTACATTAATTGTAAGCAATGGAACCTGTAGTGATACGGCCACTGCAACCGTTGATTTAAACAATGAATTAAGGGCCTCTTTTGAAGGCACATCTGTTGTTTGCCCAGGCGATCCCGCTACATTTACAAATAATAGTACCAGTAGTCTAAGTACTACCTGGGCATGGAATTTTGGAAATGGAAACACCAGTACATTACAGACCCCGCCTCCACAATTTTATGCTGCTTCAAATAATACCCAGGATATACCAGTTCAGCTGATTATAACCAATACTATTGGTTGTTCAGATACGGCAAACAATACCATCAGGGTAGCAGGCAACTGTTACATTGCAATTCCTAAAGCATTTTCACCAAATGGTGATGGGTTGAATGACTACCTCTATCCTACCAATGCTTACAAAGCAAAAGATCTTCTATTTATAATTTACAATAGAGGAGGCCAAAAAATATTTGAGACCCATAACTGGGAAAACAAATGGGATGGCACATTTAAAGGCAACCCTCAAGACCCCGGTACCTATGTTTGGCTGTTGCATTACACTAATATTAAGACAGGTAAAACCGTTGATTTAAAAGGCACTACAGTATTGATCAGGTAAATAACTGCTATAACAATGTTGAAAATTCAACTATCCATTCTTATTGCTCAAATAATTTTCCGGATTCATTGAGAGATAATAGATAACAGTTATTAAACTACAAATAAGTTTTAAGTATCTTTTATCAAAATATAATTTTTTAGTCTGCTACCCTTGAGATTCTTTCTTTAACAACTAACTAATATTTATGAAAAATTCTACGGTTCATTATGGCGATTACCTTCAATTAGATAAAATATTAGGTGCCCAGCAACCAGAGAGTTTTAGGCAAGGCCAGTTGCCGGCACATGATGAAATGTTATTCATTATTATCCACCAAACTTATGAGTTGTGGTTTAAACAAATTCAATTTGAAATAGATGCTGTAATTGATACATTATCTAAACCTGGATTAGATGACAACTCTGCAGATCTGCAAACTGTAGTACATCGTTTGCAAAGAGTGGTTACCATTTTAAAAGTGCTGGTGCAACAAATAGATATTATTGAGACCATGACACCAATGGACTTTCTTGATTTCAGAGACATGTTGCGGCCTGCCTCTGGTTTTCAAAGCTGGCAGTTTAAAAAGCTGGAAGCAACACTGGGATTACAATTTGAACAACGACATGGACATGAATACTATACCTCGCAATTAAAAGAAAATGAGGTTGCTATTATTAAGGAAGCTGAAAAATCAAACTCAGTAATATTATTGCTAAATACCTGGTTAGAACGGATGCCCTTTCTTGACAACGAATCATTATGGATAAATTACAAACCCGTATCAGGAGGTGACCAACCTCTACATTTTTTTAAGGAGTACGAACAAATTTATATAACTGGTTTAGCTGATGCAGAAAAAAATAACGAAGTTTTTTTTAAACAAATTTTTTACGATACCGCCTCAAATATCAACAGGCAATTAACTGCTAAAGCCTGTCGAAATGCATTGTTTATAAT
>JAYWAU010000076.1:0-6854 GCA_043782265.1 Ferruginibacter sp.
ATGAACGGCTAAACGACTAAACGGCTACATAGCCCTTGGCTGCCTATCTTTGCTGCATGATAAAAAATACATTGCTAAAGGCAACAGAGGCAGGCGCAAAGGAATTGATTCGTTTTTTTAACGGCGATTTTAAAATTACAAATAAAGAGGGTATCAATAACCCGGTTACGGAAGCGGATCATGCTTCTGAAAAAGCCATTTTTGAAGTAATAAAAAATGAATTTCCCAATCATTTTATTTTGAGTGAAGAAGCCGGCGAAATTAAAATGGACAGTGAATATAAATGGATCATTGACCCAATTGATGGTACCATTAATTTTGCCAATGGAATCCCAATTTGTTGTGTTAGTATTGGGGTAGAGCACAAGGGCAAAATAATTATGGGAGCAGTGTACAATCCATTAATGAATGAATTTTATTTTGCAGAAAAAGGATTGGGTGCAACATTGAATGACAAAAAAATAGCAGTAAGTAATAAAACAGAGGTAGTAAATAGTTGTTTGGTTACAGGCTTTCCTTATACCTATCTTGATACACCCAACGGACCGTTGCAGGTATTTGAAAAACTGATAAGAAAAGGGGTTCCCGTAAGGCGTTTGGGGAGTGCGGCCATAGATTTATGCTGGGTTGCCGCTGGCCGTTTCGATGGTTTTTATGAACACAAATTACAGGCTTGGGATAGTGCAGCAGGGTTTTTAATGGTAGAAGAAGCCGGTGGAAAAGTAACCGATTATGAAGGAAATTATTATGCAGTTTATCAGCCACACATTTTAGCAACCAACGGAAAAATACATGAGGAAATGCTTGGGATAATAAATGGAAAAGAGTTGTAGTGATTCTTACAAAAAATATGTAAACTTCCTGTCATTTAAATAGATAAAATAGTAACAAAAAAATGAGTACCGAAAGAACAGAAATAAATGCATTGGGTGAGTTTGGCTTGATAGACCACCTGACACAAAACAACGAAACAAGAAATGCCTCTACCATTTTAAGTGTAGGCGATGATGCTGCGGTGCTTGACCATTTTGGAAAGCAAATAGTAGTAACATCAGATATGCTTGTGGAGGGCATTCACTTTGATCTTATGTACACGCCTTTAAAACATTTGGGATATAAAAGTGTAATTGTTAATCTCAGCGATGTGTATGCAATGAATGCTACACCCACACAGATAACATTAAATATTGCTTTTAGTAATCGCTTTAGTCTGGAAGCAATGGATGAATTTTATGAAGGTGTGTATGCTGCCTGCGAAAGGTATGGAGTAGACCTTGTAGGTGGTGATACCACATCTTCACAAAAAGGGTTTGTAATTTCTATCACTGCTATCGGAGAAGTTAACCAGGATAAATTTGTAAAAAGAAGTACCGCTAAAAAAGGTGACCTGCTTTGTGTAAGCGGATTTTTAGGTGGCGCATTTTTAGGCTTAACCATCTTAGAAAGAGAGAAAAGAATTTTTGCAGAAACAGGTGCTCAACCAGATCTTGAAAATCAGGCATACATCGTTGGCCGCCTGTTAAAGCCAGAAGCAAGAAAAGACATCGTGGAGTTTTTTGCAGAGAAAGATATTATGCCCACTTCTATGATTGATGTAAGTGATGGGCTTAGTAGCGAAGCCCTGCATATTTGCAAACAGAGCAATCTTAGTTGTGTTATTTACGAAGACAAAATACCGATACATGAAGATGCCCGCCAGTTTGCATACACTTTAGAACTGGACCCAACAGCCTGTGCCTTAAGCGGTGGCGAAGACTATGAATTGCTGTTTACACTTTCCCAAACAGATTACGATAAAATTGTGTTGAACGAACAGATTAGTGTGATTGGGTATATGACTGGAGCCGAAGAAGGAACACATATTTTAACAAGGGGCGGCAATAAACACAAACTCGTTGCACAGGGATGGAACCACATGAATCATTCACAGCAATAAATCAGTGAACCTGGCCGTTTTTTAAACAGCTTTATTTAACAGCATAAAACATTAATGATAAATAAGTTCTTCTTACCCTTTCTTATTGCAGTTTTGTTATGTACAAGTTGTGCTGTCAATAAAAAAAATTACGACCCAAACAAAAAGTTTAGCCGCCAGGAGTTGAAAACCGATTTCTTACTGCTAAGAAATATCCTCGAAAAAAAACATCCTGCCCTTTATTGGTATACGCCGAAGGATAGTATGAATTATTATTTCGATAGCCTCTATTACAACATCGCCGATTCTATGACGGAGTTGCAATTTGGCTGGCAGGTTTTGGCTCCCCTTACTCAAAAGATTCATTGCGGGCATACAAGCTTTAATATGAGTCATGCCTGGAATAAATATACAAGGGACAGAATGATTCCTTCTTTCCCGCTTTTTTTGAAATTGATTGGCGATACCATGGTTGTAACGGGTAACCTCAACCGAAAAGATACTGTTATTAAAAAAGGGGCTTTAATTACTTCAATCAACGGAATTCGCAGTCATGAAATTATACAACAGCTATTTCAATACCTACCTTTAGATGGGTATTCTGATAATGTAAATTATGTTCGTGTCAGCAGTAATTTTCCTTATTATCACCGCAATGTGTATGGTATTTATAAAAATTATCGGGTAGGTTATATTGACAGCCTGGGTATTGAAAAAACTACTTTATTACCCATGTTCGCACCAGTAAAAGATTCTTCACAAAAAAAAATGAAACCTCCTTCGAGGGATAAAGATTTTGGGCGGCCAACACGAAAAGAGATCAGGGAAAGTTTTCGCTCTTTGGCAATCGATACAAGTACTAACACCGCAACCATAACATTGAATACTTTTAGTAACGGAGGCGGCAGGCACCTGCGCTCGTTCATAAAACATTCATTTAAAAAAATCGGGCAGCATCAAATAAAAAACCTAATTCTCGATCTCCGTAATAATGGTGGGGGTGACATTAATATATCGGTATTGCTGACAAAATATTTACGCAATAGCCCATTTAAAGTGGCAGATACGGCGTATTCAATATCAAAGTCTTTCGGGCCATATACCAAGTATATTAAGCAGGGATTTTTTAATAATATCGGTTTGCTGTTTGTAACCAAAAAAGGAAAAGATGGCAACTATCATTTTGGCTATTGGGAGAAACATTTGTTTCATCCCAAAACCAATAATCATTTTGATGGTAAAATATATGTGCTTACCAATGGTCCTACTTTTTCAGCCTCCACATTATTTTGTAATGCTGTAAAGGGACAGCAAAATGTTATTTTAGCAGGAGAAGAAACTGGTGGTGGCTGGTATGGCAATAGCGGTTTATTGATTCCGGATATAACTTTACCCATAACAAAACTAAGAGTACGATTACCGTTTTTTAAAATTGTACAGTTTAATCACATACAAAAAAATGGCAGGGGTGTGTGGCCGGATTTGTTTATTCCTCCAACTGTAGATGGCGTTAGAAAGGGGCTTGATCGAAAAATGGAGATCGTGAAAGCGCTTATAAAAGAGAGCAGCGCATCAACTAACAGCTCTATAAATTAATTGTAAAATCATCTGCATCTTTCCAAAATGGAAATTGTGTTCTTGCCTTATCTAAATCTTCTTTTTGCAGGGTTATTGTAAATACATCTTCTTCATCAGCCATATGGTATAATACCTGGCCCAGCGGATCAATCACCAAACTGTTGCCACTGTGATAAATGTTTTTATTGTCCTTGCCAACACGGTTTACTCCGGCTACATAACATTGATTTTCTATTGCCCTTGCACACAACAATGTTTTCCATGCATGGCTTCTTCTTTCAGGCCAGTTGGCTACATAAATCAACAAATCATATTCTGTTTCATTTTCACCAGACTGTTGGCGGCTCCACACCGGAAACCGAAGATCATAACATATGAGCAGGTTAATTTTCCAGCCTTTTACAGAAGCAATCAATCTTTTATTTCCACCTGTATAATGTTTGTCTTCTTCGCCATAAGCAAATAGATGGCGTTTATCGTAATAGCCCAATTGCCCGTTTGGCAACATCCAAACCAGCCGGTTAAAATATTGGCCATCTTCTTCAATGATAATGCTTCCGGTAACAATTATTTTATTGGTTTCTGCAATGTCTTTCATCCATTGTACAGTTTCGCCTTCCATAGTTTCAGCAAACAATTCCGGCTGCATGCTAAACCCTGTACTAAACATTTCGGGCAGCACTACAATCTCAGTTCTTTGTTCAATATTTTCAATCTTCGTTTTTAGCCGCTCAAGATTTGCTGCCTTGTTTTCAAAAACAAGATCCGTCTGAATAATTGTAAGGGTAAGAGATGACATGAATAATTATTTGTAAACAAATTTACGATAAATTAAAAATGATTTATAATGCAGCGCAAAAGCAAAAATTATTGTGCCTACTGAGATGCTATGTGGTAAATTATTGTGACTTGTCCGCCGCAACGGATTATCTCTTGTGCAAAAACAGTTTTTTGCATCTTTTATTTAAGCAAATAAGGATTTCGCAAACCTGCAACTTAATAAAAAATAAACGCCGCTTATTGCTAAACGGCGTTAATAGTTATTTTGAAAACAAATTTATTTATTTCCGGTACGTTGTGTTCCGTAACCTCTTCTGCCCCCTCTGTCGCTTGAATGCATACCTCTGCCACCTCTGTTAAAGGTTTGAATTTTTGGACCACCAACCTGTGGTACAAATGAACCGGCACTTAGCGGGTAAGGATGACTATCTACCACAGGAATATTTTTGGCAATCAGTTTCTGGATATCCTTTAGTTCTGTTCTTTCTTCCTGATCACAAAAAGAAATTGCAATGCCTGTATTACCTGCTCTGCCGGTACGGCCTATTCTGTGTACATATGTTTCAGGAACGTTTGGCAACTCGAAGTTTATAACGTGTGTCAGTTCATCAATGTCAATCCCTCTTGCCGCAATATCTGTTGCTACCAACACACGAAGATTACCATTTTTAAAATTACTCAATGCATGCTGTCTTGCATTCTGCGATTTGTTACCATGTATGGCAGCAGCTGTAATATTTTCTTTCAGTAAAATTTTCACCACTTTATCAGCACCATGTTTGGTACGGGTAAAAACCAATGCTGTAACTATTGCTTTGTTTTTTAAAAGATACAATAACAGTCCCGGCTTATTGCCTTTATCTACCAAATATAAACTTTGTTCAATCGCATCTACTGTAGATGAAACAGGTGTTACTTCTACTTTAGACGGGTTGGTTAACAACACATTTGCCAGTGTTTGAATTTCGGGTGGCATTGTAGCCGAAAAGAAAAGTGTTTGTCTTTTTGCTGGTAATTTTATAATCACTCTTTTTACATCGTGTATAAAACCCATGTCCAGCATTCTGTCTGCTTCATCTAATACAAATATTTTTAAATGCTGCAAACCAATATACCCCTGGCTCATCAGGTCTAATAGCCTGCCGGGTGTAGCGATCAAAATGTCAACACCTCTTTGTAATTGATTGGTCTGGTGCATTTGCGAAACACCACCAAAAATTACTGTGTGTGTTAAGCCGGTATATTTTCCATAGGCCGCAAAGCTTTCCCCAATTTGAATTGCCAGCTCTCTTGTAGGAGTTAATATCAACGCTTTGATATGTTTCGGTCCACGTTCGGTAGATTTGTCTTCGTGCAAAATCTGCAAAATCGGAATGGCGAATGCTGCCGTTTTTCCGGTGCCTGTTTGGGCACAACCCAGCAAATCTTTTCTTTCTAATATTAGGGGGATAGATTGTTGCTGAATGGGTGTTGGTGTAGTGTATCCTTCATCGGCCAATGCCTTAAGGATAGGTTCAATTAATTCTAATTTTCTAAATGCCATTTAATGGTTTAATTTTTTATAAGGCTGGAAAGACGTTGCATTTTCTGAATCAGCGAAGGAAATTTATAACCACATCGGCTTACAACTTGCCGTACTATAAAGTGGTGTAGATGGCAAAGATAAGGGTTTTTGACCATCTCTCCAGAGAGGAGCTATTTCGGCGTAGTCGTCTGTCTCAGTTTAAATATCAATGTAGCAGAGCCCAAAATAATAGGTATATAGTTACGATTTCAAGTATTGTAATTAATAATGTGATCCTACTAAATATTTTCAGCAAATTGATAAATCCTATCGCTATCATGATAGTCAAAGTAAAGAAAATTAATAAAGGGTTTTGAATGGTATAATAAAAGTTGGGTTACCCCCAACGACAAAATAGGTTAGCCATCCAAAAGAAATGAATAAGAGATAAGTAAAAGGAATATTTACCAATAGGTAGATAATTGTTTTTTTACGTATTTTTTTATTCAATCCGTGATAGGATGGAAGCTTACTGTTTACCATCAATAATCAATGGTGTATTTCCTTTACCCATTACAATCACTTTTGCATTGGCGCTTAGTGCAAGTTCTTTCATGGCTTTTATTTGTTCGTATTGTAATTGCTGGTCTGTAAGGCCTGTATTAATGATCTTTTGATAATCTGCAATACCTTGTGCTTCCACCCTTTTTCTTTCTGCTTCCTGTTTTTCTTTCAGTAACACAAACTCCATTTTTTTGGCATCCTGTTCGGCATTTATTTTTGATTCAATGGACGCTTTAACCGAATTGGGAAGTGTAATATTTCTTACCAGCAATTGCTCCAGCATCAATCCTCTTTTTTTAAAATCATCCTCAATGCTTTTGTAAATACGTTGTTGAAATTCATCTCTTTTTGAACCGAATAAATCAACCGCCTGGTAATAGACAGCGTTATCCCTGATTTTTGTACGGGTAATTGGCCGCACAATTTTATCTCTGTAATCATCGCCTGTTTCTCTTAATAATCTCGGCGCATCTGCAGATACAACCCTGTACAAAACAGTAAGATCAATCGTTA
>JAYWAU010000077.1:0-18419 GCA_043782265.1 Ferruginibacter sp.
TTCACAATCGTTATTAAATCAAGGATTAATTGACGAGTTTTGGCTCTTTATTAATCCAATAATATTAGGACAGGGCATGCCGCTATTTAAAGATATAACCGGGACGACTAAATTGAAACTTGTAGAGTCTAAAACTTTTGCATGTGGCGTAATTGCACTTCATTATGGAAAATCGTAAACAAATTGACCGTTTATAAGACGCCTGCTGACAACAAAAAATTTGAAGCAAGGCTGACGGACGGAATTGGCAGGCTGACAGTAATAAATGTAAGCCGTGCGGCGGCCTCGAACGTTTTGTGAGAGCCGGCATTTAATTCAAAAATAGGAGGCTATGATGAGTCAATACTATCAAAAGAAACCCTACTCTTCATCCATTTCCAACAATAAATTAGCTATCAAAGCCGTCCATCCGGTTTGGTGAGATGCACCCAGCCCCTGCCCGGTATCGCCATGAAAAAATTCATAGAACAAGTGATGTTCTTTAAAATGTTCGGCTGCCCACTCCGGCTGTTTGCTGTCGTGGTATTGAAAGGCGCCTGTGTCATTCCGTTCAAATATTTTTAATAATCTTTTGGTTAGCTGGTTGGCAATTTGTTTCAGGTTTAGTTTACTGCCAGAGCCTGCCGGAAATTCGTAGGTATAGCTATCGCCATAATATTGATAGTACTTTCTCAGCGAATGAATGATCAAATAATTTAACGGAAACCAGATAGGTCCCCGCCAGTTGGAATTACCGCCAAACATAGAACTGGAGCTTTCTCCAGGCTCATACTGAATGCTGTAATTATGCCCCTGGTAGCCGAATACATAAGGCTTTTCCTGATGGCTTTTCGACAGGGAACGAATACCGTAATCAGATAAAAACTCTGCCTCATCCAACAATCTTTTTAACAGGTGTTCCAACCGGTCACCAATCATAATGGCAAATAAATAATTGCCCTCCTTGTTACGCTTTTCAATATCAGAAATAATGCGGGTTAAGTCGGGCCGGGTAAGTTTAATTACCTGTAAGCGGGTATTGAATTGTCGCAGCTTTTCAAAAATATCTTTGTGCATAATCTCAACGGCCAACAAAGGAATGATGCCTACCAGTGAGCGGATTCGCAAACGCTGACTGGTGCCATTTTAAAATTGAATAGCATCGTAGTAAAAAGAGTCCTGATCATCCCACAACGAAATATCTTTCTTGCCAATATGATGCATAGCCCAGCCAATATTTAAAAAGTGCCTGAAAAACTTGGCTGCTGATTCTTCGTAAGCCTGGTTATGTTCGGCCAGCTCCAGCGACATGCGTAACATATTGATGGCATACATCGCCATCCAGCTAGTAGCATCAGCCTGCTGTAATTTCTTAATGCCTGGCGGCATATGGTTTCTGTCGAACACCCCAATATTATCCAGGCCAAGAAAACCACCCTCAAAAATATCTGTTCCATTGGCGTCCTTTTGGTTTACCCACCAGGTAAAGTTCATGAGCAATTTCTGAAAGGCTCTTTCCAGGAAGTCCCAGTCAGCCACGCCGGTTTTTTTCTTATCTGCTTCGTACACATACCAAACACCCCATGCATGCACCGGAGGATTTACATCGCTAAAATTCCATTCATATGCCGGAATTTGTCCGTTAGGATGCATATAATATTCCCTCAGCACCACCAGTAATTGTTGCTTGGCAAAGTCCGGATCGGTGTGTACAAAAGTAGATGCATGAAAGGCCAGGTCCCATGCCGCAAACCAGGGATATTCCCATTTATCCGGCATAGAAATAATGTTGCGGCAGGTAAGGTGTTGCCAGTCGTAATTTCGTTTGTCGTTGCGGTTGGGTGGTGTTTCGTTGGGCTCACCAAACAGCCATTTAAATACATCCAGGTAATAAAATTGCTTGGTCCACTGCAGGCCGCTTAGTGCACTTCGCAGCAATGTTTTATGCTGCGGAGCTAAATGTGTTGGCGTTAGCTGATTATAATATTGATTGGTTTCTTTTTGACGATTTGTAAAAATTTCATCAAAGCCGGTCCATGGATCTGCTATTTTTTTATTGCTTAACCTAACCTTAAAAACGGCAGATGCGCCCGGCTCAATTTTTTCTTTTAACCAGATGGCAGCCTTGGTACCTTGTTTTTTTGGATTGACTGTATGCTCGTTGTTAACGACATAGTTGTTGATGCCATCTTTTACAAAAGCCGAATCATTCGGCCGGTTATACATTCGCTGGTTATTGGTTTCGTTGTCGCAAAACAGTTGCTCACCGCCTTCGTGATAAAGAAAAAAATGACCGTTGCGTGCGGATCTTGTCTGCAGACAATTGGGTGAAACCGAAACAATTTCAGGCTTTGTAAATCGGGGATTGTGTTTCCAAAAATTGCGAAACCAGCAATGCGGCAGCACATGAATGGTAGCGGCCTCAGGCCCACGATTATATACCGTAACCTTCATCAGGATATCGTTCATTTCATCTTTTGCATACTCAATATAGCAATCAAAATAACGGTCGTTTTTAAATATGCCGGTGTCGAGTAATTCATACTCCGGGCTTAAGCGGTCTTTTTTATTTTTCTGCACAAGTTCCATATAAGGAAAAGCTTCCTGTGGATATTTGTACAAAAATTTACAGTAGGAATGGGTTGGTGAAGAGTCCAGATGAAAATACAATTCCTTAACATCTTCGCCGTGATTGCCTTCGCCATTCGTCAATCCAAAAAGGCGTTCTTTTAAAATGGAATCTTTTCCATTCCAAAATGCAGGCGCCAGGCATACAATCTGGTCGGCATCACAAAAACCGGCTATGCCTTCTTCGCCCCAGCGATAAGCATAGCTACGGGCAAGATCATGATTAATATAATTCCAGGTATTTCCATGGGGACTATAATCTTCCCTCACGGTACCCCATTGGCGGTCAGAAAGATAAGGGCCCCACTTTTTCCAGTTTTTATTATTGTTTGAACGGGCTAATCGCCCTTTTTCTGTATCATCAGTCATTATATAATAAAATATTTATCCTATTTGCGAAGGCCTCCAATTTATCTAAAAATACGGCTCTTCTGTTGTATAAAAAAGATTGAATAGCAGATATGGAAGCTTTTTTGCCTGTTGACGGCTAAAATTTTATTGCTATGGGTGGTGTGCTCACTACCAACCCTTCGCTATAAATCCTGATGTCTATTTATAAAACATTGAAACAACAACTTAATTGATAGATATAATTTGGAAACGTAGCCGGATGAAAACACTGCAGCAGGAGTACGCATTTTGGGGAGTATTTCGTGCCACGGCTGTAGATTCACCTTGATGAGTCAGCAAGGCACAAGGAAAGCCAACACAGATTACCCTCCCTTCATTCTCATATCATTGCAAGTGTTTACTTGTTTGGAGATTTGCTTGCATCAATAGATTTACCTTATCAGAAGGCTGATAAGCTTTTTGTGATGAGCTTGTTTTTGTTTTGCGAATAGCTCAGTCCTGGCAGGGTTTTCAAAGTATTCTTCACCAATTATAAATTGGCTTTCGTGAAACCCCAACACAGAAAAGAGCCTCCAATAGTTGGGAATCACTGTTCCTTTACTTTATTTTATGCCTTGCAATTAAATTAAACTGGGGCATACTTTTTAACCATTATATTTAAAGTCTTTCACTTTTATTTGTAAGATAATTCATTTTGCTAAAGGTCGGTGAGGCGCAACCTCGGGTGCAGGAGTTTACACCAACCACGGAAGCAGGAAGCCCTTCGGCTTGTTCAGGAATCAAATCCTACGCAGAAAAAAACTGCCTCATTAAATAAAATGACCTACCCTTGGAGCGGAGGTGTTTCGGTGATATCCTGACCATGGAAGCGGTATTGCTGCCCGTTTTATTTCAGCATTATATACTGCCTGGGTTTGAGCAACGCATGGATGCAGGGAATGTACCAACAATACTATCGGAGTAAACAAGCGTTTTCATATGGCATTTTGTTTTAAAGGTTGAATGGTTTTATAAATACAGTAAAGAGATTTGAAGATACTGATTTAGTAAAATACATCTTTATGATTAAAACAATTACCTCACCTGGTGTTTCGTTTTTTTGCTTGCGAGAATCTCTGTTATAAAGCAACACTATTTTACATTTGAACAAATAATTACTGAATTGGTGTGCAATACATTGACATCATGAAGAGTGTTTATTAATTTTAAGCTTCAGTAAAACAAGCGTTTTTTTAAAAGGATTTTTCAACAGCAATTAAATGGCCGTAAAAAATGGCAGGCCTTACTTTTCTGTTGAAATAATAGATGCTTACATGAAGACCATTGCATGTGGAAAGCTGAGAATTTATAAATAACTACTTTATCGTACCGATGTTAATACGGCTTGCGTACCAGGCAACAAAAATCTAATATTGAATTATCATACAAAAGATCACTAACAGTAAAAATTTGAAGCCCTGTATTAGTAACGTATTATATTTTGTTTGAAGGATGAATAAAATAACCTGTTTAATTTTTTTCTTTTGTCTTTTGCTTGTGGCCTGCAAAAATAACAGGCCGCAGCAAAACGGTTTTGAATTGCAGCCTCCTGAAGTTGTTGAAGCGAAAGGGTATAGCGTGCTGCAGGAAAAAATATCACCTCCTGAAATTATTCCTGCTAAAGAAATAAAAAATACCTCTTTTAATAGACCAGTGGTAATAAACCTTCATTCAAACGTGCATACTGCGGGCGCACCAAAAATTGTAAAAGCTGGCGCACCAAAAATTTGTGTTCCCGGCAAAGACGGTTTTAGCCTGCCTGAAATTGTACCGGCAATTGATAGCCCATACGCCGCAGGTGCACCGGATATAACTTTTGCAAAGGAGCCGCAAATAAATAACAATAATCCGGCGGGCTTCAGCACATTCAAAGTATTGCAGGGCCTTAAAACAAATGATATATTTCCCATGATACAGGATAAAGCAGGCAATTTGTGGATCGCCTGCTTTGAAGGCGGCGTATGCAAATATGACGGCAGATCATTTACCAATTATACTACTGCACAGGGATTGAGCAATGATAACGTCTGGAGCATGATGCAGGATAGCAAGGGTAACCTTTGGCTTGGTATAATTGTCGGCGGGGGCCTGAATAAATTTGATGGAAAATCATTTTCACATTACACCACTAAGGAAGGACTTAGCAGTAACAGTGTGATCAGCATGCTGGAGGATAAAAATGGTATCCTTTGGTTTGGTACAGATGATGGCGGGATCAACAAATACGACGGAAAAACATTTACCCATTACACCACCAAACAAGGACTGGCCGGTAATCAGGTACGCAGTATAGTAGAAGACAACAATGGCATGCTCTGGTTTGGCACACGCAGCGGCATCAGTAAATTTGATGGAACATCATTTTCAAATTATACCACTGAGCAGGGGTTAAGCAATGCGGATATTATGTGCATACTCCAGGACCGCAATGGTAAGTTTTGGTTTAGTACTTATGGAGGTGGCGTTAATAAGTTTGACGGAAAAAATTTTGAATATTATTCCGTTGAGCAGGGGTTGCCCGACAGCCATGTTTACAATATGCTGGAAGACAGAACAGGAAATATCTGGATGGCCATGTATAGTGAGTATGTTGTTGCGTTTGATGGAAAATCATTTACACAATTCGGCACAGAGCAGGGATTGAGCAATAGTAAGGTGCACAGCCTGCTCGAAGATAAAGCCGGTAATATCTGGCTCGGCACCAACAGTGGGCTTTGTAAATACAATGGAAAAACATTTACACACTTTAATGCAGGCAATGGCTTTAGTGAAAAAGTTATTATTGATCTGGAAGAAGATAAAAACAATAATATCTGGATAGGTATTTATGGAGATGGCGTTAAAAAATTTGATGGCAAATCTGTTACCCATTATACAACTGAACAAGGGTTAACTGATAACAACATCATGTGTGTAATGAAAGACAGTAATGATCTGCTTTTGATTGGTACGCACTTTGGCGGCCTTAATAAATTTGATGGCCTAACCTTTTCACATTTTGAAAATTTCCCTCCAGGTACCGCTATCTGGGCATTGTTGAAAGATAGGAAAGGAAATACCTGGATCGGTACCTCCAATGGTTTGTATAAATACGACGGAAAAAACTTTGTGCATTTTGGTACTTCACAAGGACTAAGCTGGGAAAGTATCATCAGCATTTGCGAAGACAAAAATGGCAATCTTTGGCTGGGCACTGAGTTAGATGGAGTGATCAATAAATTAGACTTATCCGCTGCACAAACAGGTCACTATTCCTTTACCCACTATGATGTCAGGCAGGGCTCAAGTCTTTCATTTGTTTATAGTATTATACAAGATAAAACCGGCAACCTTTGGTTTGGTACCAGTAACAGTGGTGTTCTAAAATTTGATGGCAAATCTTTTACCCGTTACACCACGGCGCAGGGTTTAAGCAACAATAGTGTTAACAGTATTGCAGAAGATAAAACGGGGGCTATCTGGTTTCTTACAGAGAATGGATTGTGTAAGATGCCGCAACCGCAAAATAATGAAGCAGGAAAATTAGATGACCGCTATCAGCAAAACGCCCTATTTAAAACCTATTTATATGCGGATGGCTTTTTTGGTGTTGGAAGTCATTACAATTCTATGATCCAGAGTCGGGATGGAAATATTTGGGCCGGGGCCAGTGACTGGTTAACCTGTTATCATCCTGACGGAGATATACCCGATACCATTCCACCCACCATTCAGTTAAGCGGTATAACATTGTTTGATGAAAATATCGACTGGTCTGGTTTAGAAAAAAATAAAGCCAGTACGCTTATTTTGAAGAACGGTGCAGCGTTGAAGCATTTTAATTTTAGCAGTCTTACACCCTGGTACAATCAGCCGGAAAACTTAGCATTGAATTATAACAACAATTACATCACATTTCATTTCATTGGCATTACTACAAACAGGCCAAAAGAAATACGGTATAAATATTTACTGCAGGGCCTTGATAAAAACTGGAGTTTATTTACCAATAAGCCCGAAGCGGTTTACAACAATTTACTGCCTGGGAAATATACATTTAAAGTAAAAGCTGTAAACAGCGGTGGATACTGGAGTAAAGAAATGAATTACTCATTCATCATTATCCCACCGTGGTGGCACACGTGGTGGGCATATGCATTGTATAGCCTGCTATTTTTAGTTTCATTGTCAGCCTTTATAAAGTGGCGGCAAAACGCCTTGAAAAAAGAAAAAATAATGCTTGAAGAAAAAGTGATCATAAGAACACAGGAACTACAGGATGAAAAAGAAAAAGTGGAAAGCACTTTATCAGCGCTAAAAACAACTCAAACGCAACTGCTTCAATCTGAAAAGATGGCTTCATTGAATAAGCTGCAGCAGGCGATGCTAAATGAACGTTTGCGCATCAGCCGGGAGTTGCATGATGATATTGGCAGTACACTTAGCGGAATTGTTCTTTACAGTCACCTGGCGGAAGATCAGGTTCAGACACAGCAGGAAGAGAAAGTGAAAAATTCACTAAACATCATTCAGCAATCAGCCAATGATATGGTGAACAGGTTAACCGATCTTGTCTGGGCTGTGAACCCTGAACAGAACTCATTAAAAGATCTTATGCAAAAACTGGAAGAATATGCAATGGAAATGTCGGTGGTGAAAAATATAAAAGTACAGGTGAATGCACCTGAGAGCCTACGCCAGCTTCAATTACCTGCGGAGAGCCGTCACAACATTTACCTGTTTGGTAAAGAAGCCATTAACAATGCGGTCAAATACAGCCATGCCTCTCTGCTTGAACTAAGTGCACATTACTTTGATCATGCAATAGAATTCACCATACGGGACAATGGAAATGGGTTTGATATGGCAACTGTAAAAAAAGGAAACGGCCTTGCAAACATGGGAAAAAGAGCCTATGAAGCGGCTGCGATATTTTCATTGCAGTCTGCTCCTAAGCAAGGCACTGTTGTTTCGTTGCAATTTAAAATCACCTGACCGGATATTGCAGTAGAAACACCATTGCGAATATCCATAGAAATGTCTCAGGCACAAAATCACCCAATGAGGTATTGTTATTGCAGTTTCTTTTTACAAATATTTGAAATTGTATCATGGACATAAGGATAGCGATATTTGAAGATAACAAACTGGTGAGGGATGCGCTTGAAACAATTCTCAATGGCACACCCGGATTTGTTTGTTGCGGAGCTTTTGCAGATGGCAACCGCTGGGAAGCGGATATCAATCGCAGTGAGCCCTATGTGATACTAATGGATATCGAAATGCCGGGATTAAATGGCATTGAAATAACGAAAAAAATTTGTGGCCGGTTTCCTGCTGTAAAGATTCTTATACAAACTATTTTTAACGACAGTGAAAAAATATTTCTCGCCTTATGTGCCGGTGCATCAGGTTATATCCTCAAAAATGAACCGCCTCATAAATTTATAGAAGCAATCAATGAAGCGTACCTCGGCGGTGCTCCTATCAGTTCGCCTGTCGCCAAAAAAGTACTTGGTTTTTTTGCTAACCAGAATGTTATTCTTGTATCGCCGGGTAGTGAAGATTACCATTTGAGTGAAAGAGAAAAAGAAATACTGAACCTGATGGTAGAAGCTTATAATTATAAAACTATTGCGGAAAAGCTATATATAAGTTATGAAACTGTACGCACCCATGTAAAAAATATCTACAAAAAACTCCACGTAACCAGCCGGAGCGGAGCTGTAATGAAAGCCATACAGAAAGGGCTCTCCTGAATTTTTAAATATACCCCAATGAGGTATTGCTCCTGTGTCTGCAACACATGAACTTTCGGTTTTAATATGAAATTTTGACACCTGCCAGAAATCATTTTTTAACCAACTAAAATAAAAAACAATGAAAAGGTCTATTATGAACAACAGAATTTTTATTAGCCTGATCTTTTTCTTAGTGCTCATCATTGCTGGGTGCAACAAGGACAACCTCGTGTCTCCGTCGCCCATACAAAACGAACAGGGATCTGCTTTAACAAAGGCCGGCAAAGCCTCCCGTATTTCAGGCGAGACTCAGATTTCCGGCGTTGGCTTTTATGCTGAGGCTGGCGAATGCAGCGCTGCAATTCAGGGTGTGGCCTATGTAGTTAAAATGACCGGGGATATTGCAGGTTGTCTATATGTATTCGTCGATGAATTCAATTGCTCACCCAGTGGTACCTACCGGGAGAAGGGAAGAGAATACTTCGTCGGCACATACAATGGAGAGAGCGGTACATTCTGGACGAATTACCAATTCGAATCAAAGTATGAGCAGTGTGCTGAAAACGGCGCTGCTTTAGGTGCTGAAATCTTTGGGCGTTGTCAACACCCTATTGCAACCGGCAGCGGCGAAGGAGTTTTTAAAGGTGTCACCGGGCGGCTGGATTTTCAGGATGATATAGTAGCAGGAAACTTCCCTTTCAGAGGTCATTTAAAATTTTAAGGTTCACCCGAACCTGAATTGACAACCTGGTTTAGCACGGCACCAGCACAAAGGAACAGCGGGGTGATTTGAATAACACTGGACGGTTATGAGCTAACATCCTAACCGCCCATTTTTTCTCCCGCCAGCATCAGGTTGAGCAAACAAGACTGTTATACCAAGCGTGAGCGAAAGAGTAACAATGAATGATTTTATGTTTAACAATTTTTAATCACTAAGATTCCGGCACAGGATGACATTTTGAAACAAGTAGTTTACTGATTGGACTTGTGTCCCGTTGGGGTTTTCACAGCATTCTTCACCAGTTATAAAATAGCTTCCGCTGAAACCCCGACGCAGAAAAGAGCGACCAATAATTGGGAATCACTCTCCGCTTATGTTAGCTTTATGCCATCCAATTAAATTAAACTATAGCATACTTTTTAACCTGCTTTTGTTGGTTTCAATTTCATTGAATGAGCTAGGTAGATGTATAAAATTATAAGGATTGGTAGAGAAAAGATGTTAACGGCGAAGTGTATTCAAGGTCGAGGGTTTCACGGAAGTTGCCTGCTGTTTGTGGTTTATGCTGTGAAGATCCCGAGCGGCCGGACTAAATTTTTTCCATGTAGTTGTGAGGTCATAGGTCCACACAAATTTTTTTCGAAGCGATTAATTATTCTCATTGTCCTGCTATTAAGTCAAATTATTTCTTTGACTGCTCATATAGTTGTTCGTTCTCTGATTTTATGTCCATTCCATTTTGTAAGATTTTTTCAAACACTGCAACGGCAGTAGCAACTACCAGAGAAACAAAAGTAGTTACAATACACATGGCAAGAAAACCCGCAGGGTCGTCCTCTTTATTATGAAATATCTTTAGGTATAGTCCTGCCATCACAATGAAGATGCTCAGTACGATTGCGCAATATTTAATACTACTTAAAGTCCTCACCGAGTTTAGTGAGAATGCTTTATTTTGTCCGATATATCCGAGTAATTTGAACGCCTTATAAAGCGCAATAAAAAATGGGATAGACGCGGCATAGCAATACAAGATGAACGGATCAGAGTAAATGCTGAACAGATCTAAGTTTTCTGCTCTCCCTTCGGTCGAGGGGAACCGAATCATGATGGCTAGTGCCACAATGCCAATAAGCAGAATGACTCCCTGAAGAAATATTGTTGAACTTTGTTTGATAAAAGAGTTTTATTAATTGTTACTATTACTGTCGACAAGCGGTTTACAGCTGAAGTTACAACATCCAGCCAAAACGTGCAGAAATGCATTGTTGTACTAAACCTACGGAGTTTAATAAGAACTCTCCGGGAACGGAGGGTGCTTTTGTTTTGCATTTAGCGGTAGTTTTTCTTCTCGTCAATCTCATCTTTAATTCTCGTGTTGATGTCAATTTTTGCACCTGTAAAAACGAATACTGTCGTTCCAAACTCTCTTGAATAGATATTTGTAATTGATGTCGCAAGTTTTGAATTTTGAAAAAATGGGGATGTTTCTTCAAGTTCTACATTTGCATCTTCTTGTTCTTTAACCCTAATTAAGTTTTCGTATTTCTTTGTTAAGTCAAACCAATTTATATAATCTGCATTAAATGAAACTGCTCGTAGTTTCTGGCTTGTATAAAAGTTTATTGCCCCTGCCTGTCCATAATTATCGCAAAGAATAAGTGTATTATTTTTGTTCGGTAAACGTAGATAAACACTATCCACTTTCAAGGCTAATTCCTTCCAACCAAGCATATCTGAAAAATCCTGTGGTAATAAATGGTCTTTTCCATCTTCCCAACGTAGCATACCCAATTTTTTGTAGTTTTCTGAATGCTGAACAATGTATTCTGGGCTTTTATTTGGAAACGCAACATTATAAATTGGAATAAATAAAAGTAAGGGGACTGCAATGGCAACAGGTTGTAAATATTTTCTCCAGCCGTCTTTTAAAATGTCTGCAAGATAAACAGAGCCAAAAGCAATGTAAATTGGGTAAATACCAATGGCATAATAGTCTTTTGCCCTAAAGTAAATAAATGCAATTAAAGTAAAGAGGATAGAGAAAAAGAAAAGTCTATATTTTTTGAAAGGCTTATAAAACAGCAAAGCATAAAATGATGAAAAGATTACGATTATTGAGCCTATAAAAAAGAGCAATTGATTCTTCAAAAAGTCTAATCTATTTACATTTATCAATTGAGTTTCTGCCAATTCTTTTAAGTGGTGAAAGACTGGAAAATTGTTATTGTATTGCCAAACAAGATTAGGCAAAATAAGAACCAAGCCAAATAAAATGGCAAAATACAGGCTGGGTTTTAAAAATATTTTTCGATGCTTTGTTAGCAATAATGAAGGTAAAAGTCCAATTAAGAGAAAAACAATGTTGTACTTATTCAAAAAGCCAATTGCAAATACTGTTGCTTCTATATACAACCATTTTGTATTTTCAGTTTTAAAATATTTGATTACAATAAAGTTAAAAGTCGTCCAACTTAATACATCAAAAGAGTTTGGTTGATACAAAGTATTTATCCTTAAAAGCGCTGAAAATAAAATACAGGTTGCACCTAAGATTAAAGCAAATAAGTTTCCGTTCAACTCTTCAACTGCTTTCCAAACTATAAAAATTGTTAAAGCGCCAAATAGAGCAGGAAAAAACTTAATCCAAAATACAGTGTTACCAAGTAAATAAATAATGTAGGAAACCCAAGAAGTCAAAGGAGGTATAGATTGAAAGCCCCAAGCCAAATGGTGAGCTTGGTCAAGGTGCAAATATTCGTCTCTTTGTAAGTCGTAGTCTGAACTTATTAAAAAGTATTGCAGTAAGAATTTGAGTAAAATAAATCCTACTAAAATTATAGTCTTTCTTGTCATAATGTGGGGTCTGCTAAAATTACCGCTAACGTGAGTTTGTGAAAAAACCTGCACTGCCAAACAAATATACACACAATGTGGATAGCTAAAATGGTGTACGGTTTTTGTTATTAATTGGCACAGTCCCGGGTTTTCACCGCATTCTATAACAATTATAAAATCTCTCCGGTGAAACCCCGACGCAGAAAAGAGCGACCAATAATTGGGAATCATTCTCCGCTTATTTTAGCTTTATGCTATGCAATTAAATTAAACTATAGCATACTTTTTAACCTGCTTTTGTTAGTTTCAATTTCATTGAATGAGCTAGGTAGATGTATAAAAATTATAAGGATTGGTAGAGAGAAGATGTTAACGGCGAAGTGTATTCAAGCTAGGGGTTTCACGGAAGTTGCCTGCTATTTGTGGCGGATGCTGTGAAAACCCCGACCGGACTAAACATTTACCTTCCGAGTCGGTGTGTTAGCAAGGTTGCTGGCAGCAGATTGCAAAAAAACGAAGAAGCCGGAATATTTAATCCGGCTTCTTTAACTATTTCTTTATCAAAAATCGTTGTGTTACTTTTCCACCCCCTTGGTCGAATACATCTATTATAATATAAGTATTAGCTGTAATGCCCGTTACCAGGTATGAAAAATCGTATTCATTTTTATTTTTTGCAGTTGACTCATCAACTAAAAAAGGGGTGCTCTTTCCTTCTTTGGTTAAAACTACTTTGTCAAGTCGTACTGCTGAGCTAATATGCCCTGTGATGGTGTATTCTCCACTCGCATTGGCTGTACCTTCAACAATATTACTAGTAAAAGTAAGTTGTGGGTTGGAACCTTCTTTTTTACAAGAAATAAAGAAAAACATGGCAGTTAAAGCCATTAGGAGAAAAGATTTAGTTTTCATTTTACGGATTTATAATTTAAAATTAACGATAGCTTGTAAACGAGAATAGTTGCATTTTATTGCAATAAGAATAAATTTTTTGAGGTTAAATGAATGTCAGTCCAGCGCCAGTGGGTTTTCACAGTATTCTTCATCATTTAAAAAATAGCTTCCGTGAAACCCCGACGCAAGGTATCATCAATGATCAGACTGGCTTACGCAACAAAGCCAGCCCGTAACGGGGCAGGCAAGCACGGCCATAAAAAAATAAACGGTATAAAAAAATGGGTGCACAATAAATAAGCGATGAACAAATTGCAGGACAGCAGTGGCTTGTGTCCCGTTGGGGTTTTCACCGCATTCTTCACCAGTTATAAAATAGCTTCTGTGAAACCCCAACGCAGAAAAGAGCCAACAACAGTTTGGAATCACTCTCTGCATATTTTAGTTTATGCCATGCAACTAAATTAACCTGTTGCATAATTTTTAACCTGCTTTTATTGGTTTGTATTTTATTGAATGAGTTATGTTCATGTATAAAAACCACAGGGAGAGAAACGGTTTTAACGGTGAAGTGTATCAAAGGTCGGGGTTTCACGGAAGTTGCCTGCCATTTGTGGTGTATGCTGTGAAAACCCCGGACTGAATGATGGAAGATGCACCAACCACTTAAGTAAATAACAGTCCGGCATCTTACATACCAACACCGTATTTCAATCGTTATTCATCCGGCATCCCTGCGTTATATCTACGTTGGCTAACGTAGATATAACGAACTTGTACAGAACAAGACAGCTCCCAAATGCGAAGAAGACATGGAGAGCCACAATACATTTACCAATAAAACCAACCAGTATGGCATTACAAATGGAAACCTATCTCAGTGGCAGAATAAACAATGTTGTGTTCTTTAAAAGGGCGGGTACTTATATGGCAAGGTCGCTGCCTGCTACCGTAAAATTATCTGCCGCTACCAAAGTATGCAACGGCAATTTCGGCGTCGCTTCGGCCTGCGGAAAAAGCCTGCGGCAATTGCTGCAGCCGGTACTGCCTTTTCCCAAAGACAGGTGGATGCAGATCCGCTTTTCGGGAGTCATTGCAAAGTGGCTGGGTGCTGCTAATGCTGCCACCATACCCCCTGGCACTGCTATCCCTTTTGTAAACCAGTTCCGCTTTACGGATTGCCCGGGTGTTGCCGAAAGGTGGAAGCTGGGTTTGCTGGTAGAGCAACCTGCAGCCAATACAATCACCCTGCATATCCCTGCCTTTATACCAACACAAACCATTACGGCTCCTGCACATACAGTGGCCGTTACGTGTACCATCTCTGTCGCAGGTTGCATGCTGATGAATGCTGCGCCAACGGGCAGCCACACCACAACAATAGAGATACCCTATACGGATACGCTTATCCCTGCACAAACAATGCAATGGCCGCTTCCCGCTCCTGCTGGTACTGTGATCATTGCTGCAGTGGCATTGCGTTACCGGCTGGCCAATGGCGAATATTGCAGTGCCCCGGCATTTTTACCGGCTTCTATTATTGATGCCCGTTATTCCTGAGTGTTAGGTTTATTGCTAAAGTTATCTCTCGCCATCGTTGGTATGCCGCTCTATTGCCTTAAAACTTTTGTATTTCCTAAAATGCTGTTATTGGCAATTTTAAAGACATACCAACTGAAGCCTTGGAAATAAAAAACACTAACGGCTACATTAAATTACCACCCAACGGGCAATGTCATTAAGTTAAGGAATTAAATAAAAGGATTGCAATTATATAGTTTTGAGGTGTCGAATCTTAAAACCAATTGCAATCCCATGTTTAGTGTAAATGTAAAAATCCTCAGCGAATTAAAGAATTTTATTACCATCGTTTCCTCCAACAGAGAACTGTTAAGCAAATTCTGCAGTTCAGACAAAGACTTTTCCCGTTCAAGAAAACTACCGTTTGACAAGCTTGCCCTTTTCATTATTAAACTTTGTAAAAAGACGCTTAGTATTGAGTTAGAGCGATATTTTGAAGAACAAAATAAAGCTATACCATGTTCTGTAAGCGCCTTTACACAACAAAGATGTAAGCTTCATTTTTCATTTTTTTATTGGTGGAATGCGGTACTGTGCAGAAGTTATTATTTTCACTGTAATCAGGTAAAACGCTGGCACCAATACCGTCTTATCGCAGCCGATGGTTCTAATATTAATCTTATTAATACTACAGCATTAAGTAAATATTTTGGTGGTCAAAGCAATCAAAATTCTTTTTACACATTGGCTAAAACTTTCTATCATTATGATGTACTCAATGAATTGGTTTTGGTACCCCAGATAAAACCTTACAGGTACGGAGAAATGCAAATGGCTTATGATGCCATTGATAATATAGAAGAAGATATGCTGATGATATATGACAGAAATTTTTGTAATTATAAAATGGTAGCCCTTCATCTGTGGCAGGAAAAGGAAAGAAAGTTTGTTATCCGTGCTAAAGAAACTCAACGTATTATCCGTTCGTTTATTGAAAGTGGCAAATCCTCCGCCATCGTTCATTTACCGCCAACGCCTTCAGCAAAAGAGGGGCTTAAAAAGGTCGGCTTTACTATCAATCAGCATACCCAATTAAAAGTCCGGCTGGTTCGTGTAAATCTTGAAAAAAGTACAGAAGTGCTAATGACAAATTTGTGGGAGGAAGAAGGCCATCAGTCTGAAATATTTAAAGATTTATATTTTATGAGATGGGGTGTGGAAACAAATATTTCTATACAAAAGAATATCATGCAGGTTGAATCATTCAGTGGCTTAACTGTAAATGCCGTGTTGCAAGATTTTTATGCTACAGTAATGATTGCCAATCTGCATGCTGTACTTATAAAAGATGCACAAAAAACAATTGATAAAAAAGAGATTACAAAAAAATATCCAATGAAGGTTAATAAGAATAAATCATTCGGGAAGTTAAAAATTAAGATCGTTGCGCTATTCCTTAAAAATGCAGGTGTAGCAACTATTCTGCAAGAACTACATGATTATTTTACTCAAAATATTTTACCGGAGAGAAAAGGAAGAACCTTTGAACGACTACGAAAAAATGGACCTTCAAAGGGTAAGTTCAAAACATATACTAACTTTAAACCAGCCTTCTAAAATCCTTAACTTAATGACATTGCCCAACGGGGGCAAAGTCACTTCCTACATCTCTCTTATCCTCTCAACAGCAGCATCAAAATTAAAAGCGCCAGCAGGTGCATTGTTATCAAAAACCATAAAGTAATGAATTTGTTGATTGCTGTATTTAGTGTAATAGCCACCAAGTTTTATTTTCTTATCAGCATTCAGATGTTCGCCTTTTGTTTCAATAAGAATGATTTTTTTTGATTGTGTATAAACAATAAAATCTGGGTAGTGATTAATATTTCCGTTTATCTCAAACCCTCGGCGACTAATATTTCTGTGCCAGAAAATAACATTATCCATTTCTTCCAACGCACCTTTCAATTTGCTTTCTAAAGTGTTTACTGCTTCTTCTTTTGAATACAATCCAAAATTACCTGATGGAGTTGACCTGGTTAAAGTAATGCTTGCAGAAAATGAATATCCTTCTTTTAATTCGATTTTATTTGTTGCTAAACGCTTTTCAAACTCTTCTTCCGCATGGGAAAGCATAAAGCCCTGTATCTTAATTTTTAGTTTCTCTGCATACAATTCAGGGCTTTGTTTTAACTCGGCTAATTTCTCAGGCTCCAAATCTTCTATTACTCTTTGTGTATATTTTTTTAATTCAGGCTGACTAATAGGAGGCATTTTTCCCATGGCATCAATCGTCATACTGGCAAGTGACTGCAATTGCAATTCATTGCTTAATGAATTGATGTGTTTCATAATTGCTTCCCTTGTTTTACTGTTTATTTTCACGGCCTGTGGCAAATACTCTTTACTGCTTTCTGCAATCAAATCCACTTCACGGATATTTACAGAAATGCTGTCAAAATTTATTTTGGTTCCTTCCTGCGACAGTTTAAAATTATCAAGCAACCATTCTTTATCCACCATTATATAATCCATCGGCTGCAATAAACTTTTCTGTTTATTCAACCGCATAAACTGCGGAATGTTTATTTCTTTTACAACATCAATAAACTTTTCCCTGATTTTTATTGGCTGCATCATTTCCGCATTTAAAGGTGTGGTGCTTAATTCTGTATCGTCCAATTCATCTACTATTGCCTGTAAATTATCGTAAGCTGCATTTGCTTTTAGTTGCAATACCTGGCTAAATGATTGATTTGGATTTCCGGTGGGAATGTAATTGTCACTAATTAATTCATCCAATGGCTTTTCAGCTTCTGCATCAAGGTTAAACATGTTCAATTGTTCACCGTCTTCTTCTACTTTGGTTTGTAATTCATTAGGTTCGTATTCAATATTCACTACAGTTGTATCACGGGTGCTATGCTTGCTAAAACCCTGCTTGTTTAGTGCTGCCACGATAGAATCCAGAGTGCGGTGAAAATCTGGACTGCTGGTAAATACATAACTCATATTCAGCATTCTGTCTGCCTGCTTTACTGCATTGGGCAATCGTAATATCCTGCCTAAAATCTGTTCTACTTCTACCGGTGCACTCCGGTTGGCTATTGTTGCCAGTATATAAGCAAAAGGACAATCCCATCCTTCTTTTAAAGCATTTACTGTAATAATGTATCGTATATCGCTTTGCTTACTTGCTAAATTTTCATTTTTTAATTCATTGATGGTGGCTGTTTTTATTGCAATGTGTTTTTCATTTAGGCCATATACTTTAACCAGTTTTTCTTTTAGTTTTTGATACGTAATATTATCTTCTCCACCCTTGCTTTGCGCCTGAAATAAAACTATCGGTCGAATATAACTCCCGCCATTGGCTTCACTCTCAATGGCAATATTTTCTAAATTCTTTTGTAGCGTAATGGCACTGTCAATTACATCTTCTGTGCGGTTTTGATTGTACACCACTACCGGTAGCTTCACCATGTTCTCTTTTTTCAGGCTCATGCTGTCTGCCACGCTGATGATATTGCTGTTATCTTTTGGTGTGGCAGTCAGGTCTAATACAAATGATGGATTCAGGTCTTTAAGCATATCCACACTCAGGCTGCTTTCTGCATTGTGGCTTTCATCAATAATGCAAACAGGGTTTAATAAGCGGATTACATTTATCAAACTCATTTCATCTACACCTTCTTTTTGAAGCAGCAGACTCCTGTCAGTATCAG
>JAYWAU010000078.1:0-6838 GCA_043782265.1 Ferruginibacter sp.
CAATAAATGCTGTTTTAAGATTATTAAGATTCTCTATCGCTTTTACTGTATCTGCATTGCTTGGGTTAGCACTAAAACTTACATATGATATAATGCGTCCACCATCTTGTTTGTAAATATTTTTGTGCTGACCCATATAATCCAATAATTCCTGGTCGCTGATTTTTACTGTACTATCGCTGATTGCATTGTATGGAACCGCTACATACGAAATGTTAGCAAAAGATTTATTATCTGCATTTTCTTTTTCCTGCATCCAGGTTGGGTAATAAGCACTCGCTGCCAATAAACTGCTATACTTGGTAGCCAATGTTTGTAACATCAAGGGCTCTACAATTTGTGATTCAATTGCATCCCTCTGTTCGCCCTTGGCTTTTTTAGCCTGTATCCACCATTGCTTTGCTTTTTCAACATCGTATTGGCCGGTTGTTTTATCGGTAAACGCCTGCTTTAATGTCTGTGGAGCGTCTTCACTAAATAAGATACTGCTTAATTCTTTTGGAGAAAAGACAAGGCCCATTTTTTCAAATTCACTGTTTAATACTTTTTCTGTAACAATCTGGTCCCAGGCACTTTGACGTAATTGATAAACTTCAGCACCAGAAACTCTGCCGCCTCGTTGATCTTCTAATTGTTTAACTTTATCAAGTAAGGTTTTGCTATCAATTGGCTCTCCGTTAATTTTACCTATAGAAGAACTTGAACCACTGCGGCTATTGGCCGTTCTGGAATCCATCATTATAAAACCAATTAAACTGAGAGCTATAACACCAATAACTATAGCTGATCCTTTTTCACGAATATTCTGAATAATTTGCATTGTATACTTATATTAAAATGGACGGCAAAAATAGGGTAAATAAGTATATGAACAAACTGTGGATAACATAGCTAAAATAAGATTGTATAAGAGAATCAATAATTATAAGATTTAAAAAAATGCGGCTTGCTATATTATAAGTTTTATACCTATAAACATAGACTTGTTAATAAACCATAAAAGCTGTTAATAAGCCGCAAATTGATATTTAAAAACAGGGGAAAGTTGGCGTAAAACTTATGAACTTAAGCATCTATATTTAGGTAAGTGTTAATGGATTGCCATTTATTAGGTACTTGATTAACATAGATAAGCTTCGATAAAAGCTTTTTATTATCCTCATGTATTTTTATCAACCGATGTGTAAAAGATAACGATGGTTTAGTTATAAGTATTGACTGATAAATATAAGAAAGGAATGTATTGATTAAAGTAAATGTTAATTACCTGTTGATGTTGGTGGATAAAACTATTAATTTAATTTTACAAAAAATAAAAAATTATTGTTTCCACAAATTCACAGTCATAGTAATAATAAGTTAATTTAAAAGAAAGAAATATTAATACATATTATGAGAGATATTAACACCGCTAAAGCAAATATTGAAACTTCAGGATTTCTGGATATAGATATTGATGTTAACCTAGATTTATTTTCAGAAATTGAAAAATTAAAGAAACAAAAAAATGCCATCGTATTGGCTCATTATTACCAGGAGCCTGATATTCAGGATGTGGCCGACTTTATTGGAGATAGCCTGGGGCTTGCTCAACAGGCAGAAAAAACTAAAGCAGATATTATAGTTTTTGCAGGTGTACATTTCATGGCCGAAACTGCAAAAATTTTAAACCCTGCAAAAAAAGTTTTGTTACCGGATTTAAAAGCCGGTTGTTCTTTAAGTGATAGTGCACCACCGGAGTTATTTAAATTGTTTAAAGATAAACATCCTGACCATATCGTTATTACCTATATTAATTGTTCTGCCGGTATGAAGGCATTGAGTGATATTATTTGTACAAGTAGTAATGCAGAAAAAATTATTGAAAGTTTACCAAGAGAGCAGAAGATAATATTTGCACCGGATAAAAATTTGGGAGCCTATTTGAATAAAAAGACAGGTAGAAATATGGTTTTATGGAATGGCGCTTGTATGGTACATGAAATTTTTAGTTTCGAAAAAATTAGCAAACTAAAAATTAGGCATCCTAAAGCTAAAGTAATAGCACACCCCGAATGTGAGGAAGTTGTTTTGCGAATTGCAGATTATGTTGGAAGCACTACTGGATTATTAAAATATTCTATTGAAAGCGAAGCAGATGAGTTTATAGTAGTTACTGAAACAGGTATACTTCACCAAATGCAAAAGAGTAGTCCTGGTAAGACTTTTATTCCGGCACCGCCAAATAATAGTTGTGCTTGTAATGATTGTCCGCATATGAAATTAAATACCCTGGAAAAATTATATGTATGCATGGAATATGAAACTCCTGAAATTACCATGAATGAATCTTTAATTATTTCAGCAAAAAAACCTATAGAAAGAATGTTGGCAATTAGTAAGCAATATGGTTTGTGATATTTATTCATAAAGTTATCTTTTTGTATTAATATCTGGCAGATTAGTAATACTTTGCTTTTAAAATTTAATCTATTTAATATATACTATTATGGCAATTCCTTCTGTAGATCTTGCAGATTTTTTATATGGAGACAGTAATACAAAGTCTGCTTTTGTGAAAGCATTGGGTAATGCATATGAAGAAATTGGATTTGTTGGGGTAAAAAATCATGGTGTTTCATATGAGCTTATTATTGAATTATATAAACAAGTGCAACAGTTTTTTTCTCTGCCATTACAACAAAAAAAAAGCTACGAGGATCCTCTTCTTGCGGGACAAAGAGGATATACAAGTTTTGGCAAAGAGCATGCAAAAGGTTTTGAAGTCCCTGATTTAAAAGAGTTTTATCAATATGGTCAAGTTCCTTTAAATAACTTTAATGAAGAAAAATATCCTTTGAATATATCAGTTAAAGAAATAGCGGGTTTTAATGAAGTTTTTGAACAGGTATACCGTTCTTTTGAAATTTCTGGGAAAGTTTTATTGCAGGCTATCTCTCTTTACCTTGGTTTAAATGAGTTTTTTTTTGATGATTATATAGTAAATGGAAATTCAATTCTTCGGGCCATTCATTACCCTCCAATTACTACAGAGCCAATAAGTGCAATTAGAGCAGAACAACATGAAGATATAAATCTAATAACTTTATTAGTAGGAGCGTCGGCAGATGGGTTACAAATTTTAACCAAGCAAAATGATTGGATACAAGTAACATCCTTGCCTGAGCAAATTGTTGTTAATGTTGGAGATATGCTCCAAAGGCTTACTAACAACAAGTTGTGCAGTACAACTCACAGGGTTGTAAATCCTGATCGAGCATTATGGCATACTTCCAGATTTTCTATTCCTTTTTTCTTACATCCAAAATCAAGTATGAGTCTACGTTGCCTAGATTCTTGTATTGACGAAAAGCATCCAAAATTTTATGTTGATGTCACAGCAGGCGAATATTTAGATGAACGTTTACGGGAAATAGGACTAAAAAAATAGAGAAAATATTATAAGGAATAATAATTTGTAAGTTTTATTAAATAGTTTACGTTTGTACTTTTTACGTCATATACCATTTCTAAAAGCCATTCTACTGCACAGTATTACTGCTTTTGGCGGTCCTCAGGGACATTTAGGAATGATGATGAGAACGTTTGTAGACAAGAGAAGGTATATTACTAAAGAGGAGTTAATGGAGTACACGTCGTTCTGTCAAATGTTACCCGGAGCATCTTCTACTCAAACACTTACTTTAATTGGTTATAAAAGAGGAGGTATTCCATTAGCTGTGGCAACTTTAATTATCTGGATACTTCCAGCATGTATCTTAATGGGTATTTTATCTTTTATAGTTGGCAGTATAGGATCAAATAATCTTCAAACAAGTGCTTTTCAATTTATTCAATCTATGGCCATTGGATTTCTCGCATTTGCAGGAGTGAGGGCTTTTAGAATATCCGTAAATAATCTAATAACCACGGTGATTATGCTGGTTTCCACAATTTGTACTTTTTTATTCTTTAAAACACCATGGATTTTTCCAATACTAATAATAGTAGGAGGAATTACTACTAATTTTAGTAATATTAGAATTCCTCAAAAAGAGAAAATTAAACCCCGCCAAATCCGCTGGACAAATATATGGGTCTTTGTATTATTGTTTTTAGTGGCGGGGTACTTAAGTGAAACTGCCCGTAAACAGAATTGGGACAATCGAAAAGCGTTTAACCTGTTTGAGAATTTTTATAGATTTGGAAGTTTTGTGTTTGGCGGTGGAGATGTATTAATTCCTATGATGTTGGATCAGTACGTTGCAAGACCAACCGCTCCTAAATTTGTAAATACTAAAGACAATATAATAAGAATTGAAAAAAACGAATTGCTCACCGGGGCAGGAATTGTTAGGGCAATTCCTGGTCCAGTTTTTTCTATTGCATCCTTCACCGGAGGAATTGCTTTAAAGAAGGAGGGAAGCAGAAAACAAATTTTGGGTTGCATCATAGGTTCTGTTGGTATTTTTTTACCAAGTGCTTTACTGGTTCTATTTTTTTTTCCGGTTTGGCAATACCTAAAAAAATATGTTGTTGTTTATAGAGCTCTGGAAGGAATTAATGCAGTCGTGGTTGGGTTAATGTTTGGTTCAACTGTTTATTTATTAAAGGACGTTTCCATAATTCCAATTAATATAATCTCAATCTTAAACATAATGGTAATCGGAGGAACTTTTTGTTTACTGTTGTTTACTAAAGTTCCAGCCCCTGTAATAGTGTTAATTTGCCTTCTTTTAGGTTGGATATTTTAATCAAATTTTATCGATAGTAATTATTATTTGCTATTTCTTCCATAATATTATCAGGTAACAAATACCTAATTGATTTTCCTTCTTTAATTAAATTGCGGATATAAGTAGAAGAAATTTCAAGCAGGGGAGCATTTAAAATTTCAATATTGGCTTCAATTGAATTTTCTATTTCAAAACCTGTTCTCTTATAAATATATAACTTGTGATTTGTAATGATAACATTGTAATTTTTCCAATTCGATATATTGCTAAAACTGTCACTTCCCATAATGATAGCAAATTCATGTATTGGATATTTTTCAGTTAAGTAGGCAAGAGTATCAGAAGTATAAGAAGGTTTTGGTAAATCAAACTCAACTTTGGATGCTTTTAAATTGTATTCACCATCAATGGCTGTTTGTATAAGATGTAACCTTGCAAATTCATTTAACAACGACCCTGTTTTTTTAAAAGGGTTTTGAGGAGAAACAACCATCCACACCTGTTTTAAATCAGTATCATTCAATACATGTTTAGCGATAATTAAATGGCCACAATGAACAGGATTAAAAGAACCAAAATAGAGACCAATTTTCATAAATTACTAATAATCAATTAATTATTTTAATTTTTCTGTATTTATCTCAAGCTCCTCTACCCATATATTTTCTGCTTCATTTAACCGAAGGCTTAGATGATAACCAGAAACCAGGATTGATATTGGATCTCCCATAGGAGCTTTTTGATCAATTATTATAATTTCTCCAGGAACACAACCCATTTCCATTAGCTTCAAAAAAATATCGTCTTTTTCAAAATATTTTATAATTACAGATTTACCTACTTTTATCTCAGAGAGTCGCCTATCCATTCTAATAATTTTTGTTATTGCAAAAGTATTCATTCATTATTGTTCCTGTTTAAAATCTTAAAATTTAACTATGCCAATTCAATTTTTCTTTATTGATGTCAAGATTACTTTAAGTGAAAGGCGAAGACTAAAAACATTTATTGAACGAATGTTTAGAAATGAAGGAATACAAATCAATTCTCTTGTAATTATATTTTGTAGCGATGAATACTTGTTGGGAGTTAATCGCCGTTTTTTAAAACACGACTATTATACCGATATCATCACTTTTAACCTTGCGGATAAGGAAAAATTAGTTGAAGGAGAGATTTATATTAGTACGGACCGAATTAGAGAGAATGCCCTAATAAATAAAGTAGCACTACAGAATGAACTGCACAGAATTATTTTTCATGGAGTGCTACATTTATGTGGGTTTAAAGATAAAAAGTCAGACGAAAAGACGTTGATGACAATAGAAGAAAATATGTACTTAAAAATGTATTTTATTGGAGAAGATTAGTAAACATGACTTTTCTTCCTTCAAATTGAAGCAATAGAGAAATAACACATGTAAACAGTTTAACAAAAGTTCCACGAAACACGGTTTCCTTTAGAAACAACACGTCTTATTTAAAAAGTCGACTTTATCCCAAAATGTTTAAAAAGTTCCACGAAACACAGTTTCTGACTGAAACATACTTTAGTTTTGTATAATGGCAAGAAAAAAATGGACCCCGCAAGTTGACATAACAGAACCGCTCTTAAAATTCAGAGAAAAAAGGAAGTGGCAATTAGCCCTTAGGAGGTATGTTTTAGAAAAAAACATCAGCGCTGGTTATGCCTTTTATTTTGGGTTAAGTATAGAGCAATTTAGAATGTGGATAGAAATACAATTCGTAGAAGAACTTAACTGGGAAAACTTTGGTTCTGCATGGCAGTTTGATCATATTGTGCCTGTTGCCTATTTTGATTTTTCTGTTGAAGATGATCTTATTTTATGCTGGAATTTTACAAACATTAGAGTTGAAAGGATTGAATTAAATAAAACCAACGGAAACCGCATTGATATTGTGGCCGCTAGACCTTACTTTGAGGCACTCTATGCTAAAACGGGCTTTTCTCTTTGTTTAAAAATGATAAAAAAGATTAGCAAAATTGAATTTTCAAATATTATTAGTGAGCCTGCAATTGAAGATTTTATAATAAAAAACGGGGAACAACTTCAAATAGCTTCATCTCTCAATAAAGAAGAGTTTAACCAACTTAATAAGGG
>JAYWAU010000079.1:0-6820 GCA_043782265.1 Ferruginibacter sp.
TTTAAAGCGTCAGAATTGTTAATCGTAGCCATGGTGGTTATTTTGATTTTTGTATCCGAATATTATTATGTGATACTGAAAGACCCCAACAGAGCCATCTTCATTGGCTTGTGGCCTCCAACTATTATGGGATTACTCATCTTTTTCAATTTGAAAAAATAATAATAAACTATTATGGAAAACAACACGGATATCATCGTTTTAACGAGTGTCATTGTAGTACTTTTTCTTGTATTCATCATTGCTACTGTAAGAGAACTTAACAGTATAAGTGCCACAAAATTTGAGGAAAAAGAAGAAGGCGGGCCAAGGGCGGAAATGCTGCGTTTAATTGGTAAACTTTTTACAGACGACAGGATTGATGCTGGCAAAAAAATTACGTTTATGAATGCAGTGAAACCTATTATTGATGATTTGCTGCCGCAGGAAGAAATAAAGAAAGAATCGAAAACATAAATCTGCCTGTGCTGTTTTTTATTACCCATTAAGTAACTAAAAAACCTTCTATATGCTGAACATAGTATGCTACACGGCGTTATTAATTTACAGGTAAAAACAAACTCCATATTACCTTTCAAAACACTTCTCATTTCACATTTTAAAAAAATTAAAAAACACAATTATGAAATCAATTAAAAACGTTGCACTTTTTGCAGCAGCAGCATTACTGTCCATTAACGCAATGGCACAAACAAAAAAAGACATTGTGGATGTAGCCGCAGGCTCGAAAGCACATACCACACTGGTGGCTGCTGTTAAAGCAGCAGACCTGGTAACTACTTTAAAAAGCGAAGGTCCGTTCACCGTATTTGCACCCACCAATGATGCTTTCGCAAAACTCCCTGCAGGCACTGTTGATAATTTATTGAAGCCGGAGAACAAAGCTGCACTTGCAGGTATTTTAACCTATCATGTAGTTGCCGGAAACCTGGATGCAAAAGCGGTTTTGGCTGCTATTAAAAATGGCGGTGGCAAAGTGGTTTTAACAACAGTAGCAGGAGGAAAATTGACTGCGTCCTTTGAAAAGGGAAAGGTTGTGTTGACAGATGAACAAGGCGGCAAGGCAACTGTAACGGCAACTGACCTGAAAGCAACCAATGGCGTTATCCATGTAATTAATGCAGTATTAATGCCCAACTAAAAGGTTAAACACTGCATCGGAAAAATATGGCGGTATCAATTTGATACGGCCATATTTTTTTTGCCGTTGTTGGTAAGTGATTTGATTTAGTTGTTAGTGTTTTTGCTTCGCTTGACTTTAGCCATTACGTCCTTAAAATCGTCGGCTATCCCGGGCGCCGTTGCGTCTTATGCCCAACAACCGAAGCGAACAATACCAAAGAAGCTGCAACTAAAAATAGTACCTTTTATTAATGGAAACATATCCCATATACTGGACTCAATTTTACACCGCCACGATACTGGAATTGAAGCCGTTATTAAAACCAGCTAAATATAAAGACGTCATTATCCAAAGCCTTCAGCATCTTACAGCACAGAAAAAGATAACAATGTATGCCTTTGTAATTATAGATAATCACCTGCACATGATATGGCAGGCAATAGGCGATAAAACACCGAAGCAGCTACAACATAGTTTTATGAAGTTCACAGCACAACAAATAAAATTTAACCTGGTAGAAAATCATCCGCTGGTACTGGATAAATTCAGGGTAAACGCAAAAGACAGGACCTATCAGTTTTGGGAGAGAAACCCTTTGGGTATTGAATTGTATTCTCACGATGTGTTTATGCAGAAGCTGGAGTACATTCATTGTAACCCGATAAAGGCCGGGTTATGCCGGTTGCCTGAAGAATATTATTATTCATCAGCCCGTTTTTATCATAAGGGTATTGATGAATTTAATATGCTAACGCATTGCTAGGCTCAGCATTTCGGTTGTTGGTCAACAAGACCAACAACGGCGTTTTAGTACAAGTATAAGGAGAGGGATTAAAAAATATTTGTAAAATAGTCATTCACTAAAAATTTCTTAGCCTCTTCGACTCCCTTGAAGTAAGCGCATTTAAATCATTATAGACTATCCTTAGCAATAACACTCCAGTCATCAGTACCATGGCCGTTAGCTATCCATTGATCCATTACCGCTGCAATAGCGGGTATAATGGCTAAGGTTGTTCCGGCTTCGCTGGCTGCATTTATCATTAGCCCGGCATCTTTGCGTGCCATGTTCAGCTCCCATGATGGTTCATTAAACTTGCCTTCTGATATTTTCTTTAACCGTGCAGGAGCCATGGCACCGGGATTCCAGGTGTTGAATAGTGTAAGCAGTTCTGATGGGGCTATGCCATGCACTTTAGCCAGCGCCAGCGCATCAGCCAGCCCGGCAGTCAGGCTTAATAAGAAAAGATTTCCTGATAGTTTGATACCTGCTGCTTTCCCTTCTTCAGCACCAAAATTGATGAGCTTGCCCGTCATGGCAGATAGTGCTTTTGTATGCTTTTCAATGATGGATTGATCGCCTGACACAAGCATAAAACCCGTACTTTCCAATGCATTTGGCGGACCCATAAAAACAGGTGCATGCAGATAGGTAAAGCCCTGGTTTTTCCAATAGGCTGTTCTTTTTATAGCGCCTTTTACAGAAGTGGTGGTATGATCTATAATAACGGCATCGGGCTGAAACCCTTTACTGGCAAATGCCAGCACTTCATCCACCGTCGCATCATCTTTGAGTGTTACATGGATAATCTCCGCACCTTGTACTGCTTTATCAATATCATCGAAGGCTTTTGCACCATATTGTTCCAATGCTTTTGCTTTAGCTGCAGTGCGGTTCCAAACCTGTACGGTATCACCTTTCTGCAACATTGCCTTAACGAAATTAGAACCCAATAGTCCCATCCCTAAAAATGCTTTCATACGCTAACTGTTTTTTGTAAAGTTACTGAAACGGGTTTTGATGTTATTGCCTTAAAAGCGTTAGTTATTGAAAAATACAGAAAATAATTCAGCTGAATTTGGTGGGATAAATTGCGGCTGAGAATTGGTGTTCAATGTTTAATTTAGTTCTTAACTTCAACCATTAATTTTAACCAGCAAATTTTATGGTAGTGCTTTCTAATCTAACCAACTAACCAAAATGGCAGCGAATATTTTTATTGAAACAGATTATGTGGAGATTAAAAAACGCATCAATCAACTCAATGCAGCAAGTGAGCGTCAGTGGGGCCAAATGTCGTTGCCCGAAATGCTGGAGCATTGCAGCATTCAACTTAAGAAAGGGTTGGGCATTATACCTGAATCAGCCTATGAAGGACAGGCTATGTATAGAACTTCTTTCATGCGCTGGTTATTGTTTTATGTCATTCCCTGGCCCAAAGGTGCTGCAACGCCATCTCAAATGAATATGGCAAGCAATGGTTCCAATGTACCAGATGTGCAGCATTCAAAACAGGAACTGTTGGGTTTGCTCGAAAAAGTACAGTTGCAAGACCATTTTAATCCCCATCCTTTCTTTGGTAAAATGGAGAAAAAAGATTGGGGCCGGTTAATCTGGAAACATCTTGACCATCATTTGAGACAGTTTGGAAATTAAAAGCAAGGAGGTTTATACTTTTTGTAAAAGATATTTACCAATTAAGATAGATGTAAGTGAGGCCAGCAACAATTGCCTGTATCATTTCTTTATTTTTTCTATATCCAATGCTGTGTTGTGGCTATTGGAGTAAACTTACATACTGGCAGAACTGTTTCAATAATCAGCGTAATTACATGTGAATACCAAAAGGAACAATGTTGTTTTAAAAATGCGATACCAGGTATACGTTATAGAATTATCAAAAAAAGTGTTTACAGAAAACGCAAAGTTCCGGGCTGCTAATCCGCAATTTAATGGCGTGCTTCAGTGTTTGTATGTAGGCATGACGAGTAAGACGCCGGCGGAACGATTAATACAACATAAAACCGGTTATGTAAATAAAAAAGGGCATAAGCTATCTGCCAATATTGTTCAGCAACACGGAACCTATTTAAGACCGAGCCTCTATGACCATATAAATCTAAAAGTAATGACAAGGCAGGAAGCGTTGATAATGGAAGAAAAGCTGGCGCTGGATTTAAGAAGGAAAGGATATGCAGTTTGGTTCAACTAATTTTCTTTTGCTCTTCTTACAGGCTGCTCAATTAAAAAACTTTTGTGGTAATGTGGCTGAAAAGTTATTGCGATGCAACAACAGGCATAACCTGCAGCACCCTTGCCTAAGCCAGGCATACAGTGCTGTAGTAGAACTACTGCGAAGTAGGAATGTTGTACGTTCCTTTCCCGGGCCATCCCTATATTTATTAAAATAATTGCCAATGAAAAGAATCACAACATTGCAAGATATTCATCTTACTGCCTTCCATTTCTTTTATTTAATTTGTATGTTTGATTTATGATAAATACAATATTTATAAACTTCCGCGGTGGTATCATTGTGCCCGCTGATCTGCACAATATTTTACAGGCAGTAAATAAGGTAAGAATAAGAGAGGTGCATTTTGGATTACAGCAGCAAATGCTGGTGGATATGGAACATTACAGCGTAGAGCCCTTTACAGCAGCACTGGCCGAGCTGCAAGTGGCCTATGAAATAGATACCTGTAAACATCCCAACATTTGCAGCTCCTATCCGGCAACAAATGTGTTTATCGGCGACAGTTGGTTAAGTGAAGCGATTTATAAAAAGGTACTGGATTCCATTGATTATACACCGCGGTTAAAAATCAACATCTGCGACAATAACCAGAGTTTTACGCCCATCCTTACTGGTAATATTAACTGGGTGGCCACACCTTCAATAGAAAATTACTGGCATTTAATTATCCGGTTTCCAAAAACAAATGTTATTTACGAATGGAACATGATTTGCCACACCAATGACATTGCTTCGGTTACAAAAACAATTGAGACTATTATTCTGAAGCAACCCGATAAATTTATTGATACCGAACTGGCCAATGGCGATGAATTGTTTGCATTGTTTAACACCACTGGTTTAAATGTACAGCCTGCTGCAAGTGCCGTAGTGCTGCCTCCCTTTAACCTGCCTTATTATGAGGGTCTTAACCGTTACAACGATAAGTACTGGCTAGGCATTTACCGGCGGGATGAATTATTTAGTGTGCAGTTTTTAATAGCGTTGAGTAAGCTATGTATGCAAACAGGCATCACGCAGTTTTGCTGTACTTCGTGGAAAACAATCCTGATAAAAGGAATTGAAGAAAAAGATAAAGAAAAATGGAATTTACTGCTCGAAGAATTCCAGATTAATATGCGGCATGCAGCCAATGAACTTAACTTTCAGGTTGAAGATAATTGTCCGGAGGGCCTTGATTTAAAAACTTTTTTGGTTAAGAATTTAAGTGTGGATGATACCCGAACATTTGGTATTTGCATTGGTATAAAAACAAGAAAAAAAAGCGAAGTGTTTAGCAGCATTTTAGTACGCAGACGATACCTGATTGATTTTTTAGGAATCAAATTGTTTAAGGTGTATGATATTTTATGTGCCAAAGATTTTAATCCAAATGAAAGAACGGGTGAAATATTCAGCAGAGGCAACCCCAAACTGGTGCTGGCAGAACAATTGAGAAGGTGTGTGTTATACTACTACCGGCACAGGGCCAAAGTGGTTAAGGAAAAGTTGCAACAGCTAAACCGAATTTGAAGAATGGAAATTAATGGAGGGCAGCTTATTTTACAGTTATAAATTAGTCTTTTTCTGTTCCGGATTATCGAGCCAAAAATTTTCGGGGCGATATGGCTGCATAAGTTATTGTAATGTAATAACCATTATAAGTTGCAGGAGTCGCCTCGGAAATAAAGCTGAGGGTCACAGGTTCGAATCCAATCCAGATCAATTCTACTGGTGTATTTCTTATCTCTTTTGATCCTATGACTTACTCAAATAAAAACTGCAGGTCCCGAAAGTATTTCACTTGCTGCTGCTCCAAGTCTCCAATTATACAACTTCGCTGGCGATGTCTGTGCACAAGCTATTTTACAAAGAAAAGACCGCTTTTACTTGTAAATATGAAATATGTTGCTTAATTATACCCTCTTATATTTATTAAATATTTAAATAATTTTATGCCACAAAAGATCCTTGTTAGCAATTACAATTTTAATGTTTCAATCGAAGAGTTCAAAAATATGGCAACCCAGCTTGCACCTGCATTTGCCGATGTACCTGGATGTATTTGGAAAATCTGGCTCATTGATGAAGAAAAAAAAGAAGCAGGAGCAGTTTATCTTTTTAAGGATGACGAGTCCTTACAAAATTTTAAAGCAAGCCCATTGGTTGCCTCTGTACTTTCACATCCGGCATTAAGTAATTTTGATTTAAAGGAAAGGGATATCCTTAAAGCGGCAAGTGAATTAAACCATGCCCCGCTTATGGAAACCGCAATTAGTTAGATTTTTTAGCTCTATTGATTACAACGACCGGTGCCCTCTCCGGTATGACTAGTTGTAAGTATGCATCAAATTTTAGGCTTTTTTTATGTACCGATTGTTCTGTTCAGGGCCTTGGTTTCTGCTATGAAGCATTTCTTCCGCTCCGGGTTTCCATTCCAAAAACTTCCCAGGCTATGTGTCTGCAAAAGTTATTTTGGACTTAAAGGCAGCAGAAGTTACAGGACCCCCACCGAGGTGACAGGGTTGGGTAGACGCGTTTATACGATTAAGTATTTAATACAATTCCATCCTGCAATGATTATTCAATACCGGCAATAAAATTTCCTATTTTAGTACCATGCCAGTAAAAAGAAAAATACCTTTTGACAACGGATATTTCTTAATCACTTTCACCTGCT
>JAYWAU010000080.1:0-6813 GCA_043782265.1 Ferruginibacter sp.
CCGTGGTAAATATCCAACCCTGACTTAGCAATGGCTTTAATCATCCCGTTTCTACGCCACCATCCTGGGAAAGTTTTGCCAATAAACGTTTCGGGAAAAACAGCATATAGGTTTTTAAATGTATGTACATTAAATAAATCAGTTTGTTTTGGAGCAAATAGCGTGTAGCGATGTTGTGGATATTGCTCCGTTAAAATCGCCATCAACGAGCGGATATAATTTCCTAATCCCGTTTTGTTTTGAAAAGCCCTTTTGCCATCGTACCCTATCTTCATATTATTGCTACACTTATAATTATTACTGCAAGTTATATAAAACCATTTTAAGATATAGAAGCCTGCTTTTATAAAAAGAACGGGTTGATTTTAAGGGATGCATTTCAAATTATCGCAAGGGTTGCCAACCTTTTAAAGGATTATTCGTATTCAGTAGTAGCTTTCGAAAGGTTGGCAACCCTGAAGTCTGTGACAATTTGAAATGCACCCATTTTAAAAATCAACGTTGTTCTTTTTATTCTTTTTGTATCTTGCGCAACCCAATAAAGCAAATAGAAAAGCTGGTGTTGTAGTAGTATTTTGAATATCGTAATTACTACCAGCACTTTTTAGCAGGGAAATCAAACTATTATAAAATCTATTTTAAAAAAATGTAAATAACAATGGAACTAAAGGAATTGATACAAACAACATGGGCAAACAGGGAGCTGTTGAAAGACGGAAATTATGCAGATGCAGTTAGAACTCTGATAGAAGAAGTTGACAAAGGGAGGCTTAGAACAGCAGAGCCAACAGAACAGGGCTGGCAGGTAAATGAATGGGTGAAACAAGGTATTTTGATGTATTTTGGCATACAGCAAATGCAAACTTATAATCTGCCTCCTTTTGAATTTTATGATAAAATGAAATTAAAAAGCGGGTATGCGGCACTGGGAGTTAGGGCCGTTCCGCATGCAGTGGCAAGATATGGTGCTTACCTTGCAAAGAATGTAGTATTGATGCCAAGTTATGTAAATATTGGAGCTTATGTGGATGAGGGAACAATGGTTGATACCTGGGCAACGGTAGGTAGTTGTGCTCAAATAGGCAAGGGCGTACACCTTAGTGGCGGCGTTGGTATTGGCGGCGTTTTAGAGCCATTGCAGGCAGCTCCCGTAATTATTGAAGACGGTTGTTTTATTGGCAGCAGGTGCATTGTGGTAGAAGGTGTAAGGGTTGAAAAGGAAGCGGTGCTTGGCGCAAATGTTGTATTAACGATGTCAACAAAAATAATTGATGTTAGCGGCAGCGAACCAATAGAAACAAAAGGTGTTGTTCCGGCAAGAAGTGTGGTAATACCCGGTACATATAACAAAAAATTCCCTGCCGGTGAATATGGTGTTGGCTGTGCATTAATTATTGGTCAACGCAAACCTTCTACCGATTTAAAAACAAGTTTAAATGATGCTTTAAGAGATTTTAATGTTTCAGTATAATGTAAATAAGTTGATGGTTGAAAGTTGATGGTTGAAGGTTGAAAGTTTGTCGGCTTCAATTATATTTGCAATCCTTTATAGGTTTAAAACCATAAACCTTCAACCTTAGTTGCCCAGATGGCGAAATTGGTAGACGCACTGCCTTCAGGTGGCAGCGTTCGCAAGGATGTGCAAGTTCGAATCTTGTTCTGGGCACAGGCCTCAACGATAAGTTGGGGCTTTTTTGTGGCGTGATGTTGCTATTGAGAGATTAGGAACTATTGGGAATTATTTTCGCCGTAGGGAAACAATTTAGGATAAAAATAACCTTATTGAAAAAACCAAACCTTTGATTTCTGATTAATAAATACTAAAATAACAATCAGACATTCCAAACATTTTCAACAATCATTGCATACCCCATTCCAACACCTACACACATCGCTGCAAGTGCGTATTTTTTCCTGGTGCGTATCAACTCATTAACCGCCGCATGAATAATACGGGTGCCTGACATACCAAGTGGATGCCCCAGTGCAATTGCTCCTCCGTTAGGGTTGATTCGTTCATCATTGTCAGCTAAACCTAAATTCCTGGTAACAGCAAGGCATTGTGCAGCAAAGGCTTCATTGAACTCAAGTACATCCATTTGGTCGAGCGTTAGTCCTGCTTTTTTTAAGGCTTTTTGGCTTGCCCCAACGGGGCCAATTCCCATGATCCGAGGTTCAACACCTACCACCGCTGAACTGATAATTTTTGCTTTCGGACTAAGACTATATTTTTTGATTGCATTTTCTGATGCAACCAACATTGCCGCTGCTCCATCATTTAAGCCCGAAGAATTACCAGCAGTTACAGTTCCGCCCTCTTTCTTAAAGGGAGTTTTCAAATTACCTAACCCTTCAATTGTAGTCTTTCCCTTAATGAATTCGTCGTCTTTAAAAACCAAAATATTTCCCTTTTTATCAGCGATTTCTACACCAATTATTTCCTCTGCCAATACGCCTTTTTGCTGGGCTTTAAAGGCCTTTTGCTGAGAATGAAAAGCAAATTCATCCTGGTCTATACGACTGATATTATACAGCTCTGCAAGATTTTCTGCAGTAACACCCATCGCATCAGTTCCATACTTTTCATGTAATTTTTTATTCACAAAACGCCATCCAAAACTGCTGTCAAACATTTGTGCATCATTACCAAATGGCTTAGCGGTTTTAGAAATAACCCAGGGACCACGTGTCATGTGTTCAACGCCGCCTGAAATAAACAAATCGCCATCTCCTGCTTTTATTGCACGGTTTGCATGTACAACGGCAGACATGCCTGAAGAACACAAGCGGTTAACTGTTTCTCCTGGTACGGTGTAAGGTAATCCAGCCAATAGCAATGCCATTCGGGCTACATTTCTATTGTCTTCACCAGCCTGGTTATGGCATCCTAGTATGACGTCATCAATTGCCTCTTTTGGTATTGATGGATTTCGTTTTAATAATTCGATGATGGGCAATGATGCTAAATCATCTGTACGAACGGGTGATAAAGTTCCACCAAAACTTCCTATTGGAGTACGTATGGCATCTATGATGTATGACATTGATAAATTATTAAGAGCTTAGAATTTGATTACCTGATTGAACATCTCACATCATTCGTAATTGTAAAAACCTTTTCCTGTTTTTTTACCCCATTCCCCCTTAGTAAATTTTTCAACAATGGTAGGAGAAGGCCTGTCAGCGGGGTCACCGCTTTCGCTGTATTTTTCCATACTCACATGATAGGCTAAGTCAACACCAGTTAAATCTAATAATTGAAATGGTCCCATTGGATAGCCCAATCCGTTCATTACCGCAGTATCAATATCCTCAACTGATGCAACACCCATATCAAAAAGTTTAAGCGCTTCCTGCCTTGTAGCTTGTAGAAAACGGTTTACCAAAAAACCATAAATTTCTTTATAAAGCAATACCGGTGTTTTTCCCATTTTTTTTGCCGCATTCATTACTGATTCAACCGTTTCATCCGACACATGCGGACCTTGTACCACTTCAACTAATTTCATCACAAGGGCTGGGTTGAAAAAGTGCATATTGCACACTTGCGCTGGTCGTGATGTTGCATCGGCAATTTTTGAACTTACAATGTAAGAACTGTTGGTAGCAAGTATTGTGTGAGACGGACAAAGTTTATCCAGTTGCGCAAACAGTGTTCGTTTTACTTCTAATTTCTCTATGATGGCTTCAATCACCAAATCTGCATCACTGGCGGCTTCTTCGATAGTGGAAACAAAGGCAATATTTTTACGGGCATCAGTTGCTTCCGAATTAGTTAGTCTTCCTTTACTTACCCTTTCTTTTAGGTAATTATCAGCAAACTTTATTGCTTTTTCCAGGATATCTCTGTTGGTATCTGTACACTTTACCTGGAAACCGTTTATTGCTGCAGCTAAAGCAATTTGATGGCCCATATTTCCGGCGCCGATTACTGCAATTTTATTTATTTCCATGGTATATAATATTTTTTTGAGCTACTGTAAACAATAAATGCTTTTGACAAAATTGATGGTGTTAAGTTTGGCTTAATGCAAGTTTCGGTTCTTCTTTTACTGGCTTATTGCGCCACCAGTTTGCCAACAACGAACCGGATATAGTCATCCACGGAACAGCAATAGCCGATGCCAAACCAACTGTTGCAATCTTGCCCATTTGTAACGCAATACCAGAGGCAAGGCCTCCATTTTGCATGCCGACCTCCAATGAAATTGTTCTGCAAGACCGTTCATCCAGTCCTGCAAACCGGCCGCTCCAGTAACCAAGCAGGTACCCAATTGAGTGATGAATGATAGAAGAAATAAACAGCAGTGGGCCAATTTTTAATAACGAATCTCTTCCGGATGAAACAATCACAATCAGCATCATCAGTACGCCACACATGGATATGATGGGCATAATGGCCTGAAGCCATTTGATCCCCTTACGCATCAGCCTGTTTACAATCAAACCCAAAACAATTGGCACAATGATAATTTCAACAACATGAATCATCATTTTTACAAAATCAATTTCTACATATTGCCCTGCAAGAATTTTCATTAAGAGCGGTGTCATTACCGGGGCCACTAATGTGGAGATAGCGGCGATGGTTACCGACAATGGCATATTTGCTTTTGAGATAAAAGCCAGTACGTTGGATGTTACACCACTTGGAACAGAACCCATTAATATTACACCTGCTGCAATTTCGGGCGGAAAACCAAATCCCTTGGCTAACGAAAAGCCTACTAAGGGCATTATTGTAAAGTGACTGACCAAACCAATTAAAACAGCTTTTGGCATTTTAATCACCCCTTCAAAATCTTTCAAACTCATTTCAGTACCCATCGTGAACATGATCAACTGAATAAGCGGAACAATCAAACTGGTAAATTTAAAATCACCTATTCGTTGAAAATATTGGGGATAATACATACCGACACATACGGCAGCTAACACCCAAATAGTAAAAGACATTTGCCTGATTTTTGGAGTACTACCGCCGCCAATAGCCAGGCATATAAGTGCACCAATAACAAATGGACCAATAGCGCTGAGTCCTTTTCCAAAAAATAGTACTCCTGTTGCCAGGAGTACTAAGAGAGCAGAAATGGCTAGCAATAGTTTGTATACTTTTTTCATGATGGCGCAATCAGTTATTTGTAAAAATGGCAATGTTTAATCCTTACTTTCCCGTTTTCAGTCAGGTACATTATTGTGATTTGCCAACGCAATTTTGTTGGTGAGATTGGCTGCACTAATTCTAAGTTTATCCTCCACTTTTTTTTGTGTAGCCTGTTTCTTTCCATCAATCCGGGCGAGCATTGGAACAGTCATTGCGGCTACAGCATAACCATTAATATCAAGTACAGGAAAAGAAATGGCGTGAAGACCTGCATACTGCTTGCTTTGAATAGAGGCAAAGCCTTTTGCAGCAACCTCTTTCAGCACTTTTCGAAAACTATTGACCTCTGCATTTGATTTATCAGGCAGACTTTCCCTGATACGCAATTCCATGATAACAGGCGACTGAAATGCAACCAATACAAGTCCTGATGCCGACGGCGCAACTGCAATTTCAGAGCCCACCCTTGTCATGAAGCCAAGCCCATCCGGTGGTTGAATGGCAGCGATGACAGTTTGTACACCATTATTGTAAACCCTCAAATCGCAAGGGAACGAAATCTCTCTTGACAATTCTTCCATAATAGGAATTGCTTCTGTTAACAACCGATAGGTAGGAGGATGAAAATGCGATAACTGAAAAAGCTTAGAAGTAATAGTATAAGTATTGCCGTAATTGGCAACGTAATTTCTTTGCACAAGACAGGTGAGCATCCGGTAAATTTCGCCCAACTTACGTCCAAGCCTGGTCGCAATTTCCTGTTGCGTTAAGCCGTTTTCACATTGGCATAGTGCCTCAAGAATATCAAGTCCTTTATCCAAGGCAGGAGCAGCATAAGCGCTGCTTTCTTCTTTTTCTTTCATACCAAAACGATTGACAAATAATTTGATCATTCACATTCCGAAATCATAAATCTGAAATCCGAAATTGAATTACATCCCTATCTGATGTACTTCAATAATGTTGCCATCCGGGTCGTGAAAGAATATTTGATACCAGCCGGCAATTGCCCATTTACCATAATCGGCGTAAGGAATATTCAGCTCTTCTAATTTCTTTTTGAAGCCTTCAATATCGTCTGTACGAAAACAGAAATGACCGTTTTTAATTGGATTGATCCACTGCTTCATTCTAAATGCCGTTTCGTTGTCTTTCTTTGTAATGTGAAATTCACACTGGCCATCTGTCAAAAATTCTACCTGGCCATCATAACGATTTACAGTCTCTGCAGTGGTTAGACCATGCTCTTCATCCTGCAGACGATTCAAGCTGAAAATAGATTGATAAAATTTAGATAACCTGGGCACATCTTCCGTGCAAAGATTCATGTGATGATATTTAAATTCCATGCGAAATAATTTAATTGTTCAATAAATGGTTTTGCAAATATGAAAAAAGTATTTCAAATATGAAAATAATTTTTTAGTTTTGTTTCGCAATTATTTTTTTACCGCCATAAAGAATTCATGCAGGAATCATTCAAAAGTCTTCCAGTGACATCCAATGAAACATGCAGCCTCGCTATGGTAAGACGTGTGGCTGCAATGCTGGATTTAGATCCACATTCATTTTCAGATGGCGATGTATTGCCTGCTGGTTGGCACTTTTTTTTACTTGCTGGTGAAACCCGAAGATCTTCATTACGCCAGGATGGCTTCCCGGGTTTAGGCGTATCAATACCAGATCTTGGATTACCAAGATTACTTTTA
>JAYWAU010000081.1:0-6771 GCA_043782265.1 Ferruginibacter sp.
GGTATAATTTACATGCAAAACAGGTTACAGCCACAACAGGAAAAATACCTCATACTTATAAATTCATTACAAATAGAGTTAACAGACCTGAGAGATGCCGTACTTTATATTTTTGCATTATTATACGATAGGGAGCAGATAAATAAAGTAAGGTCTGCTTACCTAAATGGTAAAAAAGTAAATATCATTAATGGAATGGAGATAATTGAAATGATTGCCCGAAAAGATTTGGCAGATCATTTTAATGCTATTTACGAACCAGATGACATTGCCAACAGGATAACCGAACTTCATAGACTGTATCCTGTTCCATTTTTTGAAAAAGTGGAACAGGTATTGATACGTATTTTAAGTGAAGAGAAATATGCTTATCATTACTGGACAATGGCCTGTTCTTTGTACACTGTAAAACAGCAACAACACAAAATTGATACGTCATTAATTGATAAATATGCAGATGCTGAAAATATATTACTTAGAGAAACTGCCAACTATGTTAAACTAAGTTTGTAAATTTATTTTTAAATAAAAAGATACAAGAAAACTAAACTTTATTTTATGTCAACATCCGGTAACCAAGGCTTGCTACTTATAGAAAAAGTATTGCTTTTAAAGTCACTTAGTATTTTTAGTGAAACACCAGAAACAATCCTGGCAGAGCTGGCTCCATTGATGAAGGAAGAAGAGGTGGAACAGGGAACACAGGTTTTTGAAGAGGGTGAGCCAGGTGATTGTATGTATATTATCTTTAATGGCGAAATAGAAATTCATAAGGGAAAAACAATACTCGCTATTTTGCAGGAAAAGGAAGTGTTTGGAGAGCTTTCTTTGCTGGATGCTGAAACAAGGAGTGCCACAGCCACTGCAAAAACAGATTGTTTTCTTTTTAAAATAGATCAGGAGCCTTTTTATGAACTGATTGAATCGAGGCCTGAAGTTGCCATGGGATTTATTAAAATTCTATGCAAACGCCTAAGGCAGCTAAATGATAAAACAGCTTTAAGAGCCGGCTAATACCCTAAACCGCTTCGTATTAACGATAAAGTTTTCAGTAACATTTTACATAACTGGTCAGGTACATTTTCTTAAATAGCTTCTTGTAATTTTTGATAAGTATAACATTCAAAAATAAAATAGCTTCCTGGTATTTCTGTGAATGATTTCATGCCTTAACTTCACAATTCAGTTTTAAGAATTAACTTACACTTTAATAATTTATTAAAAAAATTCAATTGCCAAGTATGAAAAAATATTTTCTTCCTTCTGTAGTGCTTATTATTTCCTTTCTGTTGGTACTCAATAGCAGCTTTACAACAGCAGACAATAAATTTAAAGGTGAATATTATCAGCTTACTATTTATCACATCAAAAACGCAGAACAAATTGCTGTAACAAATGCCTATCTAAAAAGTACCTATTTACCGGCCTTACATAAAATGGGGTTAAAAAATATTGGCGTATTTAATTCAATTGATAATGATACAGCAGTTGATAAAAAAATATATCTGCTGATACCATTTGTATCTTTGCAGAAGTACGAAGCATTTACCAATGCGTTAACAGCCGGCACCGTTTTGCAAAATGATACTTCCGCTTATTCAAATGCAGCTTTTAATAAAATGCCTTATGAAAGAGTGGAAACGGCTTTGCTAAAAGCATTTCCGGATATGCTGCAATTAAAAACACCAGCTTTAACTGCGCCCAGAGCAGACAGAGTATATGAGTTACGCAGTTACGAAGGGCCAACAGAAAAATTGTATCGCCAAAAAGTAAAGATGTTTAATGAAGGTGGTGAAGTAGTGCTGTTTAACAGGCTACAATTTAATGCCGTTTTTTATTCCGAAGTAATAGCCGGAGCTCATATGCCGAACCTGATATATATGACTACTTTTAATAACAAGGCAGAACGGGATGAACATTGGAAAAATTTCGTAAACGATACAACCTGGAAAAGAATTTCTGTAATGCGGGAATATTTAAACACTGTTTCTAAAGCAGATATCTTTTTTTTAAGACCGACTGATTTTTCGGATTATTAATCAAATTATTTTTTAGAGCAGTTGGCGAAACTGCTTTACTAATTTGATATGTTATAAAACCAGATAAAACACCAAATGAAATCAAAAATTATTTTAGTTGCAGTAAATGCCATTTGTATAACAGCATCTTCTTTTGCCCAGCAAGGAGATCCTAAAGCAACAGAATTTTATACTCCTGTTCCAAAAATAATAATCCCGGGAAAAACTGTTGCCGATGCACCCTCTGATGCTATCATTTTATTTGGCGGTAAAAGCCTTGATGAGTGGGTATCTACTAATGATACAACAAAAGCTGCCGGATGGACAGTGGCTAAAAATATACTTACCGTAAAAAAGAACACAGGCAATATTCAAACCAAAAAATCATTTACAAATTACCAGCTGCACATTGAATGGCGTATACCAGCAAACATAACCGGTGAAGGACAAGCCCGTGGAAACAGTGGTGTTTTTTTAGCCAGTACAGGCCCGGGTGATGCAGGTTATGAAATACAAATAGTGGATTGTTTCAATAACGCTACATATGTAAATGGACAAACAGCGAGTATTTACAAGCAATCTATACCATTGGCGAACGCCTGTAAAAAACCGGGCGAATGGCAGGTGTATGATATTGCCTGGACAGCACCCAGATTTAATGAAGATGGCACAGTACTATCGCCAGCTCGTGTAACAGCTTTTCACAATGGCGTATTGATGCAGAATAACTATGAACTAAAAGGCGAGACCGCCTACATAGGTGCCCCGAAGTATAAAAAACATGGACCATCTCCAATTAAATTGCAGGCGCATGGCGACAAAAGTGAGCCTGTAAGTTTCCGTAATATCTGGATAAGGGAATTGTAAAATGAAAATAATCAGCATAAAAAAAAGTAGTCAAACTGACTACCTTTTTTATGAAAGAAAATTAATTCTCTTGTAATATTTTTTAAATGATCTGTATTTAATTCTACTACTAACAACTCACTTATTTTGTCCCATGGAATATTGAATCCCTCCAAGTATATGTTGCAAATACAAAGGATCGCTGTAAGATTCATTGGTATGCCCTAATTCTGTATAAAACGCTTTTCCACCTTCGTAACTATGATACCATGCCATCGGGTGGTTATCTCCATTTTTTCCGCCAGTATAGGATGTTTCGTCAATCTTAATTAACACTTTTACATCTGGGTTCATGTTTTTAAAATTGTACCATTCATCTTTTCTTGTCCATGTTGTTGGTAAATGTTTTGTGGCTGCATGTGTATTATCAACTACAATCAATTTGGCTTCCTGCTGTTGAGGGTGGGATAAAAAACTGGCACCTACCATTTTTACATACCATGGCCATTCATACTCACAATCTGTTGCAGCATGTATACCTACAAAACCTCCACCCTTGTGAATATAATTTTGCAATGCAACTTCCTGGTCTTTACCTAAAACAGTACCTGTTGTACATAAAAAAATGATGGTATTGTATTTTTTTAAATTATCATCATTCAAATAGGCGGAGTCTTCTGTAGCATCAACATCAAAATTATTTGACACACCTAATTTTTTTATTGCTGCAATACCGGTTTCAATACTCTCGTGCCGGTAGCCATTTGTTTTAGAAAAAATAAGTACCGTATTTTTTTTTGCGAAAACCTGGTGTGGGTCATTATTTTGAAAAGCAAACCCACTAATAACTATCAGTACTAAAAAAAACGATCGAAAAAAAGAATTGGTAAGCAATTTCATAATGTTATAATTTTTTGATTTTGATATTACGGTACCAAACAGTATTTCCATGATCCTGTAAAGCGATTCTTCCTTTTTTAAAAGTGCCAAAATCTGGCATGTCTTTAAACTTGCTGCCGGCAATTAACTGCCTCCAGTTATCATCCCACATTGTTGTTGTAACGACGTTGGTGCCATTTAAAAAAATTTCCAGCTTGCCTTTGTTACTGATAATTTCTACAGCATTCCATTCACCAACAGGCTTAACAGGTTCTGATGAACTTTTAATAAGATCATATAAATCACCTGCTCTGTGTTTGATAATCTTTCCATCAGGATGACCATCATTGTCCAACACCTGAATTTCAGGTCCAGTTTTGTAAGTCTCTTTATACTTTACAGTATCTTCTTTAATATTAAAAATGATACCGCTATTGCCATTTGCAGAGATCTTCCATTCTAACTTTAAATCAAAATTTTCAAACTCTTCATTAGTTACAATGTCACCGCCATCTTTTACAGAGTTATCAATCATTAGTGCGCCGTCAACAATTTTCCAGCGTGCACCAACTGTTTTCTCACCGTAAGTATGCCATCCTTTTGTTGTTTTACCATCAAATAAGGTCAGCCAAACTTCTTTACCTGGTGTCTGTAAGATGTCATTACCAGCAGCGGTTTCAATTATTGGAGAAGGCTTACCGGTAAATAAAAAAGACAACAAGGCAATAGTTATTATTTTCATGTTTAGGGTTTAATTATTTTTTAGCAATAAAACATATTTAGCAAGTGATTTTGCATCTTCAAGCGGTAACTTATCATGCGCTGCCATTGGGATACTTCCCCAGTTGCCCTGCCCACCTTTAATAATTTTATGGGCTAATGTATCAATGGTTTCAGGTGTATTTGGATATTTATTGGCAATATCACGAAATGCAGGACCTATCAATTTTTCATCAATTTTGTGGCAGGTGGCGCAATCTGAATTCTTAATAAGGTCAAGCCCTTTTTGAAACTCCGGACTGTCAGTGGGATCTGCTTTGGCAACTTGTGGTGTTTCAGTTTTGGTTTCAGTTTTAGCCTCGCTTCCACCGTTGTTGCATGCATACATTCCGGCAGTTAATAAACAAATGGTGATAATTCTTTTCATGTAAAATGTTTTTTAATTAAAATTATAGTTGGTAAAATTACTAATCTAATCCTAAAACAGTGCGGTTAAATTTTTCGTTGCTACCTGTGTTGGCAAAATCATCAAAGGCTCTTTCGGTTACTCTTATAATATGATCTTTAATAAATACAGAACCTTCTTTAGCACCATCTTCCGGATGTTTAATTGCACATTCCCATTCCATTACTGCCCAGCCCTTATAATTGTATGCTGCCAGTTTACTAAAAATAGATTTAAAATCTACCTGTCCATCGCCCAACGAACGGAAACGTCCTGCACGGTCAATCCAGTTTTGGTAACCCCCGTACACGCCCTGCTTACCTGTTGGGTTAAACTCTGCATCTTTAACATGAAACATTTTTATGCGCTCATGGTAATGATCAATGTAGGTTAAATAATCCAGGCATTGCAACACAAAATGCGAAGGGTCGTATAGCAGACAAGCCCTTTTATGGTTGTTTACTTTATCTAAAAATATTTCGTAACTAACACCATCGTGCAGGTCTTCTCCGGGATGAATTTCATAACAAAGATCAACACCCTGTTCATCAAAATGATTTAAAATTGGCAACCACCTTTTTGCCAGTTCATTAAAACCTGTTTCAACCAACCCCGCCGGACGCTGCGGCCATGGATAAACTGTATGCCACAATAAAGCACCGCTAAAAGTGGCGTGTGCATTCAATCCTAAGTTTTTAGAAGCAATGGCTGCATACTTCAGTTGTTGCACTGCCCATTCTGTTCTTGCTTTTGGATTGTTACGAAAAGCTTCAGGAGCAAAGCCGTCAAAAAGTGCATCGTAAGCAGGATTCACTGCTATAAGTTGTCCTTGCAGGTGAGTTGATAATTCTGTAATTTCCAATCCGCAACTATTTACAATGCCTTTCAATTCATCGCAATACGTTTTGCTTTCGGCAGCCTTTTGCAGGTCAATCAGGCGACTATCCCAACTTGGGATTTGCACGCCAATAAAGCCAATACTTTTTGCCCATTTGCAAATGCTCTCCAGTGAATTAAAAGGAGCAATATCTCCCATAAATTGCGCAAGAAAAATTCCGGGTCCTTTTACTGTTGTCATAAAAATGTATTAAGTGTTTTGATTTCACACAACGAAACAAAGGATACTAAGTGCACTAAGAAAATACTAAAATATGCCTTTGTTTTACTTTGTCTTGTTAGCATTCGTTGTGTGATTTTTTTGCCAGCCTAATCAACTATGTGATCAAACCATTTTTTATCTGATTGAGAAGAAGCCACCACATTGTCAATAAAAGCCATGCCCCTGATACCATCTTCAACTGAAGGAAAATCAAGTGCCTCTTTTGAAGGTGTAGTTCCATCAATTTTAGCAGATAAAGTTTGTGCAAAATTTCTATAGATATTTCCAAAGGCTTCCAGGTAACCTTCAGGATGACCACCAGGTGTGCGGCAACTATTTTTTGCAAAGCTTGATAGTGCTGCATAGTTGGCACCTGCCCTTAATATTTGTGTAGGTTGGTCAAGCCATTTTACCAGCAGGGTATTGGGCTCGTGTTGTGCCCATTCTACTCCGCCTTTTTCGCCATATACTCTAATTCTCAAAGCATTCTCTTCACCGGCTGCAACCTGCGATGCCATTAAAACTCCCGCTGCACCATTATTAAATTTCAGTAACACGTTACCATCATCATCCAGCGCACGGCCATCTACCAAAATATTTAAATCTGCACACATTTGTGTTATTTGTAAACCGGTAATATATTCTGCAAGGTGAGCAGCATGTGTACCTATGTCTCCCATACAACCACTTTTACCACTTTTTTTAGGGTCTGTTCTCCAGGCTGCCTGTGCATTGCCTTCTCTTTCACTTAATTTACTAAGCCA
>JAYWAU010000082.1:0-6732 GCA_043782265.1 Ferruginibacter sp.
AAACTCAACCCCAGCCCCGTTCCCTGCCCTGTTGGTTTTGTAGTAAAGAATGGCTGAAATATTTTATCAACTAATTTTTGAGGAATTCCGTTGCCGTTGTCTTTTACTGAAATAAAAACTTTATCCCCATCTCCTGAAGTGGAGTTAAGCCTTCGGGTTGTTAAGGTTACTGTTGGCTGGTAATTTTCAACAGCTGTATCTTTCTCCCCTTCAGGGGTTAGGGCGCTGCTTTTCTTTTTTTCATTCACTGCATAAAAAGCATTGTTAATTAAATTAAGTAATACTCTTCCGATATCCTGCGAAACGATATTGATATTGCCAATTTGATCATCAAAATCTGTTTTCATTGTGGCATTGAAAGATTTGTCTTTTGCACGAAGACCATGATAGGAGAGCCGCAAATATTCATCTGCCAGTGCATTAATATCAGTAGGTTCCTTTTGTCCACTATTACTGCGGCTGTGTTCCAGCATTCCTTTTACGATAGCATCTGCTCGTTTACCATGATGGTTTATTTTAACTTCGTTGTCAATCACATCATTCGCAATTGCTTTTGCATCCTCCATATTTCCTTTATCCATTTCATCTCTCATTTCCACCAGCAATTCTTTATTTAATTCACTAAAATTATTTACAAAGTTTAATGGGTTTTGAATTTCATGTGCAATGCCGGCAGTAAGTTCCCCAAGAGAGGCCATCTTTTCAGCTTGCACCAATTGTGCCTGTGTTGATTTTAAATCATCCAGCGACCGGGTGAGTTCAGCGGTACGTTGCTTTATTTTATTTTCAAGATCAATATTTTTTAGCTGTAATTGACGAGACCTGTAACGGGCGTAAGTACTAATAATAAATGCAGCAAGCATTGTATATAATAAAAAAGCCCACCATGTTTGCCACCAGGGCGAACGGATGGTAAAATTTAATTCGGCAGGTTTGCTCCATAAACCATTAAAACCTTTTGTTACTACTTTGAAGGTGTATTTACCGGGAGAAAGATTATAATAATTTTTTGAAGAAGGCCTTCCGTAAATGTCAGACCATTTTTTATCGGCGCCTTCCAGTATATAACAATAAACAATTTTTTCCCTTCCTTTAATTTCATTATTTGTAAATGAAAAATTAATGGCATTTTGATTATGGGGTAACGATAAGCCAACCGGTAATTTAAAAAGTGATGTTATACTATCCCATTCAATATTATTACTCTGCAGGTATCCGGAATCTTTTGGGAGGCTATTTTTTACATAATATTTCTTTTTTGAAACGTCCCATAATGTATCTTTATTTTTTAACTGATTATTTAATGTTTTATAGGAAAGAAAGGAAGGGTTCTGATCCATTATGGTGATACGGGTGAGGTATACATTTGGTGCAATTGTATCTGCTGCCGGCTGTTGTGTAACAATGGTAAGTACAGGCGTAATACCCCACCAGGTTTGTCCATTTTTAGCAGCCATACCTGTGTTTTGATTATAATCGTTGTAAGGAAAACCTTCTCTTTTACCATAATTAACGATGTTCCACTTATTTTTTTCTATTTTATTAGAATCAGGTTTTGTTATAATAATCAGCCCGTCAGATGACCCCGCATATAATTTATTATTTTGCTCTATCAGGTCGTAAATTGTTTCCGGTACCAACCCTTCTTTTGCACTGAGGTTTATAATAGTATATTTTTCGGGGTCTACTATTGAGATGCCTTTTTGCGTAGCCACCCATATCTCCCCATTTTTACGGACTACCATTTTTTGTATAATATTATTGCACAAGCCTTCCGATTCACGTAAATACTGTAACGTATTGTTTACAGGATTTATAATGACGATACCACTATCAGTTCCGACCCAAAAATTCCCATGCAGGTCAACTTGCATATCCCATATAGTATTCGATAAAAGCCCAGTTGATTTATTTATTACTTTCAGATAGTTTTTGCTTATATCATATATTGCTATTCCGTTGAGTGAACCTAACCACAATTGATTTTTATCGTCTTTTACACTGTTCATCAAATTGTATTTTGATAAATGCTGTTCTTTACCATAGTTAGCGAGTGTTTTTTTAAGCGTATTGATAATAGAAAAGCCTGATACGGTTGAAACAAATATATTGTCCTTATCAAACTCATTTATCCTTCTTACATCGTCATCTCCAAGACCTTGTTTAGTTGACAATAATAGCAATCGGTTTTTGTGCGGATCATAAATATTTAATCCCCGGTGGGTTGATATCCAGATATTATCATTTTTATCTTCCACAAGGCCCCATACATTGTTATCTATTAATCCATTTTTACTATCCAAGTTTTCTGGCAAAGGGCCTTTTGAATCAATTAGAAGAACTCCCTTATCTACAGAGCCTACCCACATATTACCATGTTTATCTGAAAAAAAAGTGCCCCTGTCGCCTGTTTGGGGATCTATAATTTTTACATTTATAATTAAATTTTTGACGGCATTTCTTTGTTGATTAAATATAAAAATAGTATCCTTCTGTATGGCCCAGATACCGCCGTTACTGTCTTCTGTAAATGCCAGCCCCATGCCGGTAAAACCGTTATTGGCATTGATGGTAGTTATTGTTTTGTTTTTAAGTGAAACAAAATTTATTTCTCTTGCAAAAGAACTCGTCCACATATCACCTTTGCTGTCTTCAAAAAAATTGATTGGGTAGTTGATGTCAAGTCCCTGTTTGCGGGTTATTTTTTTTATTTTTTGCCTGCTTGAATCAAGGATGGAGATATGACCAGGGCTACCCATCCATATGTTGTGGTATTGATCTTCTATAAGGCTTAGTACCAAATTTTTTTCATTTCTTTTATCATTGGGAAGTATATTTTTTATTGTTTCTTTTTGCGGGTTGATAATATACAATCCATTTGCATAAGATGTTAACCAAATCATCCCCAAATGGTCGCAGATAATATCAGCCCCATACGGATAAGCATTGTTATGAAATAAAATTCCGTTATCAATGTCAAGTATGTAAATACCATCGCCCGAAGTAGATAGCCAAATTTTTCCCGAATGATCCTCTGCGATGCGGCTAATAGTATAATCACTTCCCTGTGGTGTTTTATTTAAAAACGAGTAAACAAATAAATTGTCTCCGGTGTACCTGCACAAGCCCCTGTTGGTAGCTAACCATACCATACCGTTTTTGTCTATCAGCGAAGCAGTAATGATTGATCCCGGTAAGCCCTCATCTTCACTAAACTGAAGGATGCCTGAAGTGGTATTAGGCATTAGTGTAGGAATGCCTGCTTTTGTTACTATCGGTTTTGGCAGTATTGATTTTTGGAGCCTGAATGGTTTTTCGGAAATGGTATCCAGGTTAATGGCACTGTCAGGAATATTATCCCAGTCTAATTTTTTTTGTTGAATTGGATTTTTCAGTGGCTTAAAATCATTTACGATAAAGGGCTTTGAAGGAAGTTTATTAATATCTAAAGGTATAGTTGTAGGCGGCTTAATACTATCGGGACTTATATCTATCCATTGTAAGGGGTGTGGTTCACTAAACTTAAATGGCTTGCTTACAGGTTGCGAAAACCCCGTTTCATCAGCAGGAAAAGGAATGGAGGCTTTGTTATTACAGGCAACAATTACAAGCGGTAACATTGCAACGAGGAGATAGTAGCGTTTAATAGTAAGTAGATTTATTGAAATGAATGTAAATATTTAATTTTTAAGAGCACCACATGATAGATTCAGGTACATGCGGTATTTATTCTTTGTAGTATCAATATTAAATCAAAAAATAAAAACAAACAAACAAAGCCATAGCTCGTTTTCTGTTGATTGCTATTTATTAAAACAGCCCCTTTAAAATATCATTTCTTTTCACAGCAATATTTTCTGCAAGGCAACATGCATAAGCCAACACTGTTTTAACAGCAATTTATGTGTTTAAATGATTATTATCATAAAGTGTCAAATGCAAAATGATGTTCTTTAATAAACATTCAATAAAATTAAAACCATAGTAATATGGTTACAAGAACCAGTTAAATTATAATTTACTTATAAGATATGATCTGCGTGTTTGTGGCAGCACCGCTTGAAAGTAGCATTGCAAAAGAATAAAATAAAGCAGCTGCGGCCAACATAAAAAATACCGGCGGAGAAGTTGCTGGAAATAAGAATGTTTATCAGCAGTATTAACCATTATGTTTTTTTAATAATTAAGCCTAATTTTAAAGAACATCTTTTATCAGAACAAAAATGGCCCAAACAAGACAATTAGCGGCAATCATGTTTACCGACATCAAAGACTTTTCTAAGTTGATGGAGGATAATGAGCAAGCGGCAACGTTGGTTAGGGAGAAGATGTTTTCATCAATAAATCAGCAGGTATCAAAACATCATGGCCGTGTGGTAAAGTTTGCCGGCGATGGCAGCCTGTGTATGTTTAACAGTGCCATAGAAGCTGTGCAGGCAGCCATAAACATTCAGCTTACCATGAGGGAAGAACCAATGATACCGGTAAGGATTGGCATCCATTCAGGAGATGTATTGCTGGAAGAAAACGAGATTTATGGGGAAGGTGTAAATGTAGCGTCAAGGGTAGAATCCTTCGCTGTTGCTGGCGGTATATTTTTATCAGGTAAGATTAATGACGAAATAAAAAACCAACCGGATATTGCAACGGTATCGCTTGGCCGCTACCAGTTTAAAAACATTAAAGAACCGGTTGAATTATTTGCCGTTGCCAACCCGGGTATACTGGTTCCCAATAAAAATAAAATAGAAGGTAAAGGGATTGCCCTTATTGATAAAGGTTTTTTTTCAAGAAAAAATATCCGTTTATTACTTATATGCCTGCTGATTGCAGTGGCATTCGTCGCCGGTTATATTAAACTGGCAAATACAGGAAGTTCGGCACTTATGAGATCTGTGGCAGTTATGCCAATGCAAAACATGAACAATGATCCTGAAAGCGAATTTTTTAGCGATGGTATCACAGAAGATATCCTGACACAAATTTCAAGAATCAGCGAATTGAATGTGATTTCTAACTCAACCATGGCCTTATTTAAAAACAGTAAAAAATCTGTTCAGGAAATAGGACGTGAGCTCAATGCTGGTTCTATATTGGAAGGAAGTGTTCGCCGCAATGAAGATAAGATCCGCATTTTTGTTCAACTGGTAGATGCTTCATCCGGCAGGAGTTTATGGACCGAAACATACGAACGGGATTATGCCAAAGTATTTGAAATACAAAGTGAGATTGCGCAAAATATTGCTGCTGTTTTAAAAGCAAGACTTTCTCCGGAAGAAAGAGCAAGGATTGTAAAGATTCCCACCGATAATCTTACAGCTTATGAGTATTACCTAAAAGGGAGAGAGGCGTATGTACATTATAAAAAGGAGGAAAATGAAAAGGCCATAGTGTTATTTAAAAAAGCACTGCAACTGGATAAAAATTACGTGCTGGCATGGGCAGGATTAGGAGATGCTTTCAGCCAAAAGTATGGACGTTTTGGTTTTGATAAATCATGGATAGATTCCAGTAAAAATGCGGCTAACAAGGCCATTGCGCTCGACAGTACTTCTTCTGAAGCTAACAAGGCATTGGCCAATGCTTACAACTACGATTCGCAATACGACAAAGGATTTAAATTGTTGCAAACAGCTGTTAGGTTTAACCCTAATTACTCGCCTGCAGTGGGCAATCTTGGGGTAGGTTTTTTTTTAAGAGGCGATTTGCCCGAGGCGCTGCGGTGGGAGAAAAAAGCTACAGCCCTTAATCCAAAAAACAATATTCCTTTTCAAATAATTGGGTGGATTTATCGCCTGTTAGGTGACTTTGCAAATGCCGAACTGTGGTTCAATAAATCGCTTGAACTAAAACCTTTTAAAGACAGTTACCGTGAGCTTGCATTTACTTATTTGCAGGAAGGGAAGAAAGAACAAGCCATGCAATTGGTGCCTTCCATCATTGCTTCAGATACTACTATTTACAGTTCGTACGAAGAAGCTGCATTGGTTTGTTTGCAGGCAGGCGATATACCAAAAGCAAAAATCTATTTTCAAAAAGCAGTCGACATGAATACATCGCTCAACACCGATGCAAGCACTTTTGCTCCCATAGGTCTTGGTGCTATTTTATTAAAAGAAGGCCATAAAATTGATGCTGAAATTCTTTTGTCCAGGTCATTATCATTGTTTTTAGATGAAATAAAAAAAGGTAAACAGGATGATGAATTTAGAATAGGAGTAGCAGCGATATTGGCCATACAGGGAAAAAAGGAAGAAGCCCTTTTGTGGATGCAAAAAGCCATTGATGTAAAATGGCTGGAGTACGGACTTGCAGAAACAAACCCCTGGTTCGAAAAAATTAATACCGACCCAAGATTTAAACAAATGATCAATACCGTAAAAAAGGAGGTCAATGAAATGAGGGTTAAGGCAGATCAGTTATAAGGGTAAAGTAAATAAGGTATCTTAAAGAGATAAAGTAAATAAAGGCTGATCTATTTAGTTGTTTAAATTTCTGGCAATAAGTTTTTATCCATTTTCTTTTCTCCATAAAGAAAGCTATTTGCCGCTGAATGATGCGGCAATCTTTTTCAACGGGTATCAGCGGGGTGTCAAGATTTTCCCGACAACTTCTACTACAAGCTTCACAAAAAAGAGCCATCTTTTAAACGACGGCTCTTTGGTTTTAATATTAATTACTTTTTAACGAACCGCAATGGTAACCGGTGGCGTCATGCAGGAAACTGTACCA
>JAYWAU010000083.1:0-6731 GCA_043782265.1 Ferruginibacter sp.
GCATGCTGTGATTGTGCTGTTATTGTTGCCATATCCATCTTTGTCCAAATCTTGGTAATAAGTATTTTTAATTAAACCTTCGTCCACAGTACCATTGCAGTTGTTGTCCTTACCATCACATAATTCAGGTGCCCCGGGATATATTGTAGCATCACCATCATTACAGTCTGTGTTGTCTGTTACGTAACCCAGGGGAGTAGTGCATGCTGTGATTGTGCTGTTATTGTTGCCATAACCATCTTTGTCCAAATCTTGGTAATAAGTATTTTTAATTAAACCTTCGTCCACAGTACCATTGCAATTATTGTCTTTGTTATCGCAGAGTTCCGGTGCGCCGGGATATATTGTAGCATCGCCATCGTTGCAGTCCGTTTTATCGCTTACATAGCCTGCGGGGGGCGAAGTGGCCGTTGTGGTAACAGACGCATTGCCATAGCCGTCACCATCTGCATCTCTGTAATAGGTAACAGTTGTTACCGCTGCCCCCAAAATTTCTATGGCCGACACTTTAGGGCGATTGATGCCGCCATCAATTGCCAGCGCACTGAAATCTATATTCAGTGTACCGTCTGCTACATTCACTGTAAAGTTTTCAGTGGTCGCCGTAAAAGCACCTGCTTTTTTAAATATATCGAAATTGTCGAGCACTTTCGTTCCTTCTATATTTACATCAAATACGCGGTTGTTAGGGCCTGTAAAGAAGATTTCGGCAAAATGTAATACTACAGTATATTGGCCATTGCTTACAGGAAATGCATAGCTCAATGTGCCCTTATCGGCATTAGAACTACGCTCTGTCTGGTACATGGCATCATCAGTGGTGGCGGCAATTGCAGAACTGGTCGCATAAGTTTGGCCTGGAGTTGGTGTAAAATAGGCATCGGCACTAAACGTACCTATCGAATTGGTGAGCAGAGGACCGCCGACATTGATCCTGTAAACGGGAGTACGGTTGCATATTTCATCAATTTGCCCATTGCAATTATTGTCTTTATTATCGCAGAGTTCCGGTGCACCGGGATAAATAGTGGGGTCGCTATCGTTGCAGTCCGTTTTATCGCCCACATAGCCGGCCGGGGGCGAAGTGGCGGTTGTGGTAACAGCCGCATTGCCATAGCCGTCCCCATCTGCATCCCAGTAATAAGTAACGGGAGCTGCTGAGGGACTCAAAATTTCTATGGCCGACACTTTAGGGCGATTGATGCCGCCATCACTTAACAGGGCACTAAAATCTATATTCAAGGTGCCGTCCGCCACATTCACTGTAAAGGTTTCAGTAGTTGCTGTGAAAGTGCCTGCTTTTTTAGCTATATCGTAATTGTCAAGCACTTTCGTTCCTTCAATATTTACATCAAATACACGGCTGTTAAGGGTTGTAAAGAAGATTTCGGCAAAATGTAATACCACTATGTACTGGCCATTGCTTACTGGAAAGGCATAACTGAAAGTGCCATTATCAGTATTAGAACTACGCTCTGTCTGGTACATGGCATCATCAGTGGTGGCGGCGATTGCAGAACTGGTTGTAAACTTTTGGCCGGGAGTAGGAGTAAAATAGGCATCGGCACTAAAAGTACCTATCGAATTAGTAAGCTGAGGGCCGCCGGCGTTAATTCTGTAAATTGACCCAACCCCTTCGCTGCTCAAATTTATGTTTGCAGTGGTGCCCTGGCCGGAATGGGTTATGGTTAAAATAGCTGTATGTGCTCCTACCGACAGCGTTTTAAGCGTTACGCTTACGACAATGCTTTTGCCAACGGGTAGTATAAAAGGCGTTGAGAAAGGGGCATTAACAGTGAAAGAAGCATCTCCCGTTATAGCCAGAGAGGATATCAAAATATCCTGGGTACCTCCTGAATTTGTTATTGTGAATGTCTTAATACTGTCGTAATTGACAGGAACAGATCCAAAGCTCAGACTGGTGGGTGCTGTTAACTGACTTTGTAAAATCTGGCTGCCTCCCGGTGTGCCCGGGGTGAAGAAATTAAATAGCTCTTGTGAATTTAACAATGGGCTTCCTCCCTGGTTTCCTGCTCCTGCAACTACATAAATACCCCTGTTATTTACAATTGCCTGTGTGCCGTGCCGTCCTTGTTGCAAATCGGCAAGCCGACGCCAGGTATTGGTGGTTATATCCAATGCTTCTGTTTCTTTATGTGCATACAATTCTGAAGCTTCACCTCCAATAATAATAACCTCATTACCAACTGAAGCGGTAGCGGCACCGGCTCGTGGCGTTGGAATATTACTTGTGCCCGGTAAAGTTGACCACTGACCTGTCGTAAAATTATATATATCAACTTCAGGAACCGTTAAGGAAAATACCTGTCCTGTAATTCCTGATGATCGCCTGCCGCCAATTACATACAATTTATCATTTACAATTTCAACGTTAAAGTGATCTCTGGCTCTTGGTGCATCTGGTAATGTTTTCCATGTATTGGTGGCAGGATCATATTCATCAAACCAATTCACCCATCCGCTCCAATGCCCGTCAATAATACCACCCACTAAATAAATTTTATTATTATAAACCGCCGCACCCGCCGATCCGCGACGGCGGGCGAGGGGCACCGAAGAGCCGTTTAGCCACAGATTACTTACAGGGTTAAATATACGCACGGTTGGTATGGGTGTTTCGTGAGGATATCCACCTGTAAAAGCGCCAGCTACATAAATAAGCCCGTTCATTGTAACAGCCTGGAAGTGGTGCATTTCAACAGGAGGCAGGGCTTTGTCGACCCAAGATTTATTTATAGGATCATACGCTTGCACAGGCTTGATGCCTCTACCTCCTAACAGGTAAAAGTTATTGCCTGCCTGCACATAAGAATTTTCTTCACGGGCTGTATCAATGCCAATGGCAGGAACTATGGTTTGCCATGTTCCTGTAACAGTTATTGGATCATTCGTTACATATATATAATCCCAGGTTGCCGTAAACGGCGTTGCGCCACGGGAAGTAGAAATTATCCCTACTCCATAAGCTAAGTTGCTTTGCAGTACATTGAGGAGCGTACCACTCAACTGTATAGGCGTGCCCAGGTTGGTTATTGCTCCGTTATTTGAAGCATATTTGGGCTGTACTTTTCCTGAAGCAGGATCTACTGAAAGGAAAAGATCGAGCAGAGAACCTGGGATACCGCCTGCAAGCTGAAATTGGTAACTGGCGGCAGTGCCGGCATTTTCATACACTACTTCTATACCGCCTATGCCATTATTGGCATTTAAAGCAATTTTTAGATAATTGTCCTGGTCGCCGGTTCCTATATAAATGCCTTGTGATTGATTATTCACAGGGATACCATTGTTGAAAAATGGGCCTAACATTCTTGCCTGTACAGTAAAGGGCCCTGCTTCAAGCGCTGATTTTACACCAAACTGAAAACCATTTTCCTGGCTGTTCAGGTTTCCAAGGGCGTCACCAACAGATACGGATGGTATGGTTAAAGCGCCCACTGCACCACCAGCTATTGAATTTTGGGGGTTGTACAACTTAATATAGTCAGTTGTTTTATTAATCATAAGCCCTGTGAAGCCCAAGCCAAAAAAGCCAGTCCCCGGATTATTATTTAACAGATCATATTTAATTGGAAGATTTGTGGTAAGTCCATTTTGACTATCTATGGCAAAAGCATCTACGGTATCCGCTATTCCGTCATTATCATCGTCTGTATCATTTAAATCAGACACAAAATCATGATCATTGTCGGGTGGAACGCTGGCTGCAGAACATGGATTTGTGCCATTGTCCACTTCATCAGCGTTTGTATACTTATCAAAATCATCATCAGCACCGTTATACAAGCCGGTACAAACCTGAAAATCCTGCGGTTCATAAATGGTTATTGCATCTGAACCATATATGGCCACCCATACTGTTCCCGGAAAAATATCATTGTCTCCCTGACTAGTAATATCAAGGGGCGTTGATCCAAATCCTGAAGCAAACGGTATGTCTTGGTTTAATTTGGAAGAAGCAGATTTAGAATTGGTTACATTGGTGCCATCGGCTGTTAAACCAATTTTATAAATACTGCCGTTGTAACCACATGCCAGCAGCGAACCCTTTAACGCATTATTAAAATTAGAAGCGGTGTACTCCACTAATCCATTAGTAGAGGTATTAAAAGTCAGCAGCGCCTGGTCTTCTACACCCGGCATCTGAAAATCTCCTTCGATAGGATTGGCATTCTCTACCGGGGGCCAGTCGGCGGGTAACGGATTTGGACTGGCCTTACTGTTTCTCCAAACGCCTGTTGTTCCGTTATACGTGTATAGCCCTGCACCCGCAGGATTTGCACGGATGGGATTGGGATGCCCTCCATAAAAGCTACCCGGAACATAGGTGTCAACATTTCCAATATAATGTAGATTGTCTAAGTTATTTATAACTCCTTCAGTAGGAGTTGCAGTAGTAGAACCTGGTTCTCCAGTTACATATTCGTTTGTTACAGCAGCACTGCCCTCGTTTTTTGGATAGCCACCCCAGCCTTGGTTTGCACCATTATCAATGGTGTACATTCTTCGGGCCTGTGTAATAACCAAATCATAAGGATTTCGGAAACCTGGCGCATAAACCTGTACCGGGCCGCCACTTACTATCCTTGCCTGGTTCAAGCCATTGTTACCACCAAAAGGGTCGTTCTGATCGGTACCATTGACGTTATTTGTACGGGAGGGATCGTCAACTGTAGGTAAATCGTACTTATAAGCTGTATTGCCGCTCCCGTTGGTTGGTAAAGCATCAATAGCTGTTAAATTAATGGATAAAATGGCTGCAGAAAGGGCAAACTCACTAATAAAAGCGAAGTTGGTTGAAGGAGACCCTGCATTTGTAAGTCCCCCCACAGCTACAAAAAGGATATTATTTTGAACATCCAGCTGCAGACCATTATTAGAGTGATTCTCTTCTGAACGTGGCAGGCCTCTTACAAGATCCATTTTTGCCCAGGCAACGCCATTCCAGCTAAGGAGAGAGATAATTCCTGAATTGGTATCGAGATTAACATCTCCGCTAGAAGATCCCCCAATGCGGCTGTCACTGGAAGTGACATAAATTATGGGATTGGATGCAGTACCTTTTACTAAAATACCTGTTACCTGTCTTGTTGTTACTCCAGCATTCAGTGTACCATCATCGTTATGATTGGGAATGAGATTAATTAAATTAATTGTTTCAGTGGCAGTTACGGAATAACTGTTTGATCCATTTCTTTTAACCGTAAATACTTTAATAATTCCATTTTGTTGTGCTACATACAAGCGCCCATCAGGGCCAAATTGTAACGATGTAGGATTAAGAATTGTACCACCTGATAAACTGCTCGGTGCAAAGTTATATTGAGCATAGGCCGTGCCCGTAACTGAAAGGAAAGCAAAGGTGAGTAGTACACTTACTAACATCAAATAATTCTTTTTGTAAGTATAAGGTGCGAAGCTCATTTTTTTAAATATTTTTAGGTTTAAAAACTGCATAAATAATCATAGGTGTAGGATAACAGCGCTATGTATTTACATTATACAATACAAATAACAGCGCTTGCTCTTCGGTTAAATTTTAAAATGCGAAAACACGTAATCAGAAACTTAAAATCCTTATACGCCATAAGCTTAAAAAGTTCATAGAATACCATGCGTTTACTGATTAAAATTTTAAATTTAAGCGATCTTTTGTGTTCTTAAAATAATGGAGTGATGGTTAGACTTAGGATTTACTGTAAGAAGCAGGATTTAGAATGGTGTATTTAATTAGGATTGGTAATTGAAAGTAACTAAAAAATTCAAAACCGCAACTAAATTTAAATTTTTCTGGTAATAAACTTTATAAAATTTACACAAAACCAGGTAAAGTATTTTTTTGCAATATCTGAAATAAAAGTTGACCACTCTCATTACTAACTGAATGTGTTTTGCGGGATCATCCTTTTAAAAAAAAGGATTACTATGAACGAAATAAAAAAGAATAACTGCATTACTCCAATGTCTCTTCTAAAAATAAGTGTAAATCAATCCGAAATTACAACTTGATTGTTGTCAAGGAGAGTTGTCTTGTGGTCGTTGGGAGTAGGAAAGTAGGATTGGTGTCGGTTTTGCCAACCCGCAATGACGGGGACAGGCCTATATAAATTGCATGTCATTTATTAATAAAAACCGTACACTATTTTATCTATTTTCATCGAGTGTATATTTGTTTGGCAGCGAAATTTTTTTTCACAAACCTACCTTAGCGGTAATTAAAAACGATCATCATCACCTTATGAAACAATTGACCTTGTTATTAGCAATTTCAGCAATTGCAGTTTGCTCATACGGACAGACAACATTTAAAAGAAACGACATTTATGTAGAAGCAGGTGGTAACGGACTTTTTGCATCTGTTAATTATGAAAGACAAATTACAAAGGAACCGGGACTTGGATTTAGATTGGAGGTTGGGTTTTATTCTGAGAAAGCCTTTTACTTAACAATACCTGTTGGCATTAACTATCTCTTTAAACTAAAAGACAACAAATCATTTATTGATGCAGGCCTTGGAGCAACCTGGACACGAATTGACGGTAATTTATTTGGAGACTCAAAAAATTCCTATGGCGAACATTTTGTAAACGTTGTTCCAAGTGTTGGTTACAGATTCTGACTAACGTTTTTAATTTGTAATGATTATTAAGTAATTATAAATCCAACGTCTTCAGGTTTAATGTTCAATTTAGCAATGTTTCGCTTCATTT
>JAYWAU010000084.1:0-6677 GCA_043782265.1 Ferruginibacter sp.
TTATTGCTTGTTATTACTATTGTTCTTTTGGCATTTGTAATTTGGGCATTGGGGCAGGTGCTGATTGCGCTTTCCCGTCAGCTGCTTGAAAAAGATAAACCAGTTATCAAGGTCGCTGCAATAGCTGCAGTGTTACTATTATCCATGCTGTCGCAAACTGTATTTGCTCAAACTACAGCAGCTGTAGACGAGGCTGCTACTATTGTTTCCAATTACGGCGGCCTCTCGGCAAATACATTTTATTTTTTAGCAGCCGTAGTTCTTACAGAAATTTTTGCTATCACATTTCTTTATTTTTCTATCAGAAGAATCAATGCTGAACTGCTTCCGGAAAAAGCTGCTGCTGCTTTTAAAGATTCTAAATTATCTGCTTTATGGGCCAGGCTTGATAAAAAATTATTTACTAAAGCCATCCCGATAGAGCACGAAGCAGATGCCCTGTTAGATCACAATTACGACGGTATACAAGAACTGGACAATGCCTTACCGCCCTGGTGGAAATATGGCTTCATCATCACCATTGGTTTTGCATTTGTATACTTATTAAATTTTCATGTGTTTGGCAATGGTAAAAACCCTACAGAAGAATACCAGGCAGAAATGAACAATGCACAAATTGAAAAAGAAGTTTACGAATCAAAAAATAAAGACAGAATAGATGAAGAACATGTTTCAATGGCAGATGCAGCAGGTATACAAAGCGCCCAGGTAAATTTTTTAGCTAATTGTGTTGCCTGTCATGGAGCTAAAGGAGAAGGCGGGGTTGGGCCAAACCTTACAGATGATTACTGGTTACACAAAGGATCGCTGAACGATATCTATCATACGCTAAAAGTCGGTTATCCTGATAAGGGCATGCAATCGTGGGTTTCAAAATTTAGTCCAAAAGAAATGAGTCAATTGGCCAGTTATGTAAAAACTTTAAAAGGCACTAATCCACCTAATGGTAAAGTACCACAGGGTGATATTTTCACCGAAGAAGTTGCAACCGATTCATTAAAAACAATAAAAACAGATTCGATAAAAATTGCCAAGCCTGATTCCACAAAAGTAAAATAGCTATATGTCTTTAGTTCAAAATATACCCGGTAAGGAATCGTTCAGAGACTCAGTTGCTACTATTAGTAAGGAGGGAAAACGCAATTATATTCATCCTAAAAAACCCAGGGGTAAATTTTATAATTTACGTACCTGGTTTAGTATTTTTTACCTGGTAGTATTTTTTACCCTGCCTTTTATTAAAGTAAATGGCGGGCCATTACTGATGATCAATATTCTTGAACGTAAGTTTATTTTGTTTGGCCTTATTTTTTGGCCACAGGATTTTTTTATTTTCGGTATTGGTATGGTTACGTTTATTGTGTTTGTTATTTTATTTACAGTTGTTTTTGGAAGAATTTTTTGCGGATGGGCTTGTCCGCAAACAATTTTTATGGAGATGGTATTTAGAAAGATTGAATACTGGATTGATGGTGATGCCGCACAGCAAAAGCAATTAAAGGCCATGCCGTGGAATACAGAAAAAATACAGAAGAGGAGTATTAAATTTATTCTGTTCTTCACAATTTCCTTTATCATAGCCAATTTCTTTTTAGCCTACCTCATCAGCATGGATGATTTGATTGAGGATATTACTAATCCTTTTAAACATATCGGTACCCTTATATCCCTACTTACATTTACCACCATATTCTTTTTTGTGTACTGGTGGTTTAGAGAACAGGTATGTATTGTAGTTTGTCCTTATGGAAGATTACAGGGAGTATTACTTGATAAAAATTCAATTGTTGTAGCCTATGATCGTTTAAGAGGCGAGCCAAGAGGAAAACTGGTAAAACACAAAGACCATCATGATGATGGACACGAAAAATGTGATGGATGTAAAAGCAATGGTTCCTGCAAAAGCATTACCGAAAAATTTGAGCCGGAAATAAAAACTGCCGACTGTATTGATTGTTATGCCTGCGTAAGAGTTTGTCCAACTGGTATAGACATACGCAACGGTACACAGTTGGAATGTATAAACTGTACAGCCTGTATGGATGCCTGTGATGCAATTATGACGAGTGTTCATAAACCCGTAGGGCTGGTAAGATATGCATCTGAAAACAGTATTGTAAATGGTGTGCAACTAAAATTCACTGGCAGAATAAAAGCTTATACAATTGTTTTGTCATTCTTAATTGGACTCCTGGTTTTTCTGTTAGTCAGCAGAACAGATTTGGATGCCACATTGATGCGTACATCAGGAATGACATATACCTCCTTACCAGACGGACGTATTGAAAACCTGTATAGTTTAAAATTAGCCAATAAAACACATAAGGATATTGCCATCAGTTTAAAACTGGAGGGTATTGCAGGCGAAATTACTATGGTAGGCAGCAGCACCCTTATAGTAAAGCACGAAGAGTATAGCAATGTGCAGTTCTTTGTTAAACTCAACAGAAATGAGGTAAAGAACTGGAAAACGCCTTTAACAATCGGCCTGTATGAAAACAGTAAAAAAATAAAAACAATAACAGCAAAATTTATCGGGCCTGAAGTGTATGAGTAATGCTTCGAACGAATAACCTTTGACACTGCATAATCGCAATGGAGAAAAAATGATAAAATTTAAACTATGAACTGGGGACATAAAATAATAATAGGGTATGCAGTATTTGTTGCAGGTATGTTATTCCTGGCTTTTAAATCGTCTAAGCAAAATGTTGATTTGGTAACCGAAGATTACTATGCTAAAGAACTGCAATACCAGCAAAAAATTGATGAATTAAAACGCACTGCATTATTATCAGCACCAGTAAATTTTGAAGTAGTTAATCATGCGCTAACAATACGTTTCCCCAAAGATTTTGATACAAAAAAAATTAAAGGGGATGTAGCATTGTATTGTCCTTCTGACGAAAAGAAAGATATCAACAGGCAATTTATAGTAACTGATAGTACTGTCAATATTCCTATACCAGCCAGCTACCATGGGTTATATTATGTAAAAATAAACTGGATGGCAGATAGTATTAATTATTATTTTGAACAGAAAATTATTATTTGATCATGACAGCAATTTTTTTGGCAGCACTAACAATGGGGATGATAGGAAGCTTTCATTGCATTGGTATGTGTGGACCATTGGCATTTTCGTTGCCGCTTAATAACAACAGTGATTTCGCAAAATTTGCAGGGTCTTTAATTTATAATTTGGGAAGAATTTTTACCTATAGCAGCCTTGGTTTATTATTTGGATTGGCCGGAAAAAGTTTTTCAATTTTTGGCTTTCAACAATGGTTATCTGTAATGGTAGGAGTGGGTATTTTATTTGTTCTTATCCTTCCCAAAAAGTGGAAAATGAGTACCAGTGCGAATAATGCTTTTTCAATTTATAATAATAAGATAAGGTCTAAACTCGGCCAATTATTTTTTAAACAAAATTACCATTCCCTGTTTAGAATAGGTTTATTAAACGGGCTGTTGCCTTGTGGATTAATTTATATGGCAATTGCAGGTGCTATCGTTTCTGCAGATCCTGTAAAAAGTGCCTTCTTTATGACTTCGTTTGGGTTAGGTACTTTACCTGTTATGTGGAGTGTTTCTTTTTTTGGAAATTATGTTGGGATTGGATTAAGAAAAAAAATACGCAATACCTACCCTGTTATGGTAGGAGTAATGGCGTGCATGCTGATTGTAAGAGGAATGGGTTTAGGTATACCTTATGTTAGTCCGGCAATAAATAAAAATACCCATCAGGTACAACCGTGTTATCCGGTGGTACAAAATGCAAACTATAAACTTAAATAGCCAGGATTTGTTAACAGTACAAAATAAAAAAACAGCAATGACCGGATCGAATAGAACAGAGCAATTTTTACATGAAAATTTAACGTGGAAACGTTTGCTCGATTTTTGTATCCAGGAAAACACCTTTCTAAAAACAAGGCTGAGTGCGGTAGTAGATAAGGAAACCGGCGAAGTCTTTATAGCACAGGCCGAGCATTTTCAAAATGAATTTATTCTTAAGGACGAATACATTCATGACATTGCAAAGGATATTAAGGAGCAAGAAAAAAAATTGCAATTAGGGTTAATACATAAAAAAGCACTAGACTATAAAATCTGCAGGAGACAGGAAAAACTACGAAATGAAATTTGTTATCTTGAAAAAGAATTTTCCAGTTTAAAAACCCAATTTAATAAATACCTGCTGTCAATTATTTAAATACTAATTCAGTAATTCAGCTAACTTTTTTTCATCTAAAATAATGATGGCTCCTTCTTTAATATCAATTAATTTTTCGCTTTTAAAATCGCTTAAAGTGCGTATAATAGACTCCGTTGCTGTACCGGCAATGTGGGCAAGATCTTCCCGTGAAATATGAATTGAAAATTTGTCTTCATAATCCTTGGTATACTTTTTTTGCAACAGTACCAATGCTTCTGCTACTCTTTTGCGAAGTGAATTATAAGCAATTCCCACCAATTGTTTTTCTCTGTCAGTAACGCTCTGTGCAAGTAGTTGTATAAATTGGTGGGCTACTTCCTTATTTTTATGTAGCAATTTTTCAAATTCATCTCTGTCAATAATAACAAGGGTAGTATCTTCAATAGCTTCTGCAGTTTCTTTATAAATTGTTCCTTCTAAAATGCTGGTGAAGCCAACATAATCCCCTTCTCCATAAAGGCCAACGGTTAATCCCTTTCCATCATCATTTGTTTTAAAAGTTTTTATTTTACCTTTTTGTATATAATATAATTTTACTGGGTGATTTCCTTCAGCATAAATCAACCTTTTCTTTTTATAAAAATTAACAGCACTCGTTTCTACCAGCTCCTGCAAAGCTTTTATATTTCCTATTTCCTCTGCTAATAACTGTGAAGTGGAAGTTTCAAAATTCTGTTTTAAAAGTGCTGCTTTCTTCAGCCGGCTTTCTATGGCGGTTAATAATTCAATATCACTAAAAGGTTTGGTAATATAATCATCTGCCCCCATTTCCATTCCTTTTCTAAAGTCGCCCCGCTCTGATTTTGCAGTTAAAAAAATAAACGGCACATTTTTCAACGTTTCATTTTTATGTAACAAATGCAGTACTCCATAACCATCCAGCACAGGCATCATAATATCACAAATTATCAGGTCAGGCAAACATTCCAAGGCCTTTTCCACTCCTATCTTTCCATTGGCGGCAGTATCTACCTTGTAATTGGCCAGTTCAAGAATTTCAGCAGTATTCTCTCTTATCTCATCATTATCTTCAATTAATAATATACGTCGCATAGTAATAAATATTTAATCGGTGCAAGATATTAGTTATATAAAATTTGAAGCATTGATACCAAAAGTAATAATAAACAATGTTCCCTTTTCTAATTCACTTTCACATTCTATATTGCCATTCATTAGTTCAACATATTTTTCCACAATATGTAATCCCAAACCCGTACCCTGTATATTGGTAACATTGGTACCCCTGAAAAAACGTTCAAACAAATGGTGCTTATCTTCTTCAGAGATGCCGATACCGCTATCTTTAACTGTAAGTAAAACATGGCTCTCCGTCAATTCACTCTTTACTTCAATGGTGCCATTTAATGGAGAAAATTTAATTGCATTGGAAAGTAAATTATTCATCACATTTCTTAAAAGCGAAGCATCTAATTGTACCATTTCATCACCAATATGATGATAGGTAATATGCTGCCCTGCTTTTGTAATGCCGCCTATTTCATTACAAACGGTGGTAATTAAATCTTTGATATTAAAATAGGTAAAATGGGCAATTAATTTACCGTCTTCTATTTTTCCGATGGATAAAAAATCGTTTAATATATCAGTTAAATTACTTACCGAAGATTTAATGCGGTTAATATGCTTGTCTCTTTTATCCTGTTCTTCTTCTTTTATATATTTTGACACCAGGGATGCGGAGGAAAGAATGGTGCTTAAAGGGGTACGAAACTCATGGGATGCCATTGAAACAAACCTGCTTTTAAGATCGCCGAGTTCCTTTTCTTTACTGAGTGCTTTTAACAATTCTTCTTTTGAAATTTCTAGCTCTGTCAGTGTTTCCTGCAACTGGCTCGTTCTTAAAATAACCTGCCCTTCAAGATTGCTGTTAAACTCTTCCATCCTTTTATTAATGATGGCCAATTGCTCTTTTTGGAACAGTGTAGCATTTTCTATTTCTTTTCGTTTTGTTATATCGCTTACAAAGGCAATTACAAAAAAATCACCACCGGCTTCATAATTGTTTAAACTTATCTCTACCGGAAATTCAGAACCATCTTTTCTTGCAGCATATAAATCAATGCCAATACCCATGGGCCTTCTGGCAGGCTTTTCCATAAAGCTATTTCTATTACGCACATGAGTTGAATGAAAGCGATTGGGTACTAAAACTTCCATTTTTTTTCCAATCAGTTCATCGGCATTGGTATAGCCAAATTGCGTTAGTAAAAAGGAATTGGCCAATATAATTTCACCCTTTTGATTAACTACCAATATGCCCAAAGAAGCATATTGAAATAAAGCTTCAAATTTAATTTTTTCTATTGCTAACTGAATGTCTGATGTGGGCATGTATAAGAGATGCTTTGTACAAATGTAAAGCATCTGATTTTTTAAACACAAACAAAGAAAGGAAAAGTTATAAGCCTGAATAGTAATCGTATCCTCTTTCGTA
>JAYWAU010000085.1:0-6672 GCA_043782265.1 Ferruginibacter sp.
TTATTGACAAAAAAGGTTGCAACATTAAACTCAGTAAAATAACCAATAAAGCTCCGATAACATTCAACCATAAAAAAGATATAATATCGAGCTTATAAATAATAAAAATGAGTATTTCCGATAGTACAGCTGCCACAAAAACAGCATTCCCTCCAATATATTTTATCCAGAATGCCACCAGGAAAATACCCAATATTACCCCATAAAAAAGTGAGCCTAAAATATTAACTGCTTCTATTAAGCTGTTACCGAGGTTATGTGCAAACATGGCAACAATAATACTGAAAACACCCCAGCCAAATGTGTACCATCTTGAAATACTGTAGTCTTTAATTTCTGAACAATTGGTATTAATGAATTTTTTATGAAAATCGACCACCGTACAGGATGCGAGTGAATTAAGGGCTGCAGCAATGCTTCCCCAGGCGGCCAAAAAGATAACCGCAATTAATAAACCTACCAATCCTTTAGGCAAATTATCTACTACAAAACGAAGAAAAATAAAATTGGTATCGTTGGCATCATCGCCGGGCAACGCTTTTTTTAATACTGTTTTATACTGCGTGCGTAAGGCATTCAATTGGGGCATATCCTGTTGGGTAATAGCCGCAGCATATTTTTGTTCAAGTACTACAAGGCTATCTTTATACATAGTTTTTTTTGCCGCTACTATTTTCGTAGCATCAAAATAAACCGGCGCTTTATGGTATTGATAAAATGAAAATACCAATACCCCAACTAACAAAATCAAAAACTGCATCGGCACTTTAACCAAGCCATTCATTAGTAACCCTACCTTGCTTTCTTTGTCAGATTTTGCGGTTAAATAGCGGCCCACCTGGCTTTGATCTGTGCCAAAATAACTAAGCGCTAAAAAAAATCCACCAATAACGCCACTCCAGATATTATATTTATCCTTCCAGTCAAAATGATTATTTGTTACACCACTTGTTATGATATTCATTTTACCCTGGCCTCCAGCTATCTTTAGTGCTTCTGTAAAACCAATATCGGAGGGCAATAATTTTACCACCAGGTAACCTGCTGCCACCATCCCGCTAATTATAATAAGCAGTTGCAATTGTTGCGTATAAGCTACTGCTTTGGCACCGCCACTCATCGTATAAATAATAAGCAGGCCACCCATCACCAGGTTGGTATAATAAATATTCCAACCCAGCAGGGAACTTAAAATAATGGAAGGTGCATAAATACTAATGCCGGTTGATAATCCTCTGGATAATAAAAATAATCCGGAAGTTAATGTTCTTGTTTTTACATCAAACCTGTTTTCTAAAAATTCGTATGCAGTGTATACTTTTAATTTTCTAAACACCGGTACAAAAAAAATACAGATCACAATCATTGCAAGTGGTAATCCAAAATAATATTGTACAAAGCGCATCCCATCGGTATAAGCTTGTCCAGGTGCACTTATGAAGGTGATGGCACTTGCCTGTGTGCCCATAATACTTAATAATACAAGATACCAGGGCATGCTGCGGTTGCTTAAAAAATAGCCGTCTAAATTTTTGGTAGTACTACTCTTGTACATACCATAAATGATAATACCTGATAGTGTTGCAATTAATATAATCCAATCAAGATTACTCATGCGCTGGTAATGGTGCTTTTATTGCATCAACAAGTATAGCTTATTCTGTGCTATACAAAAGTTAATCTTATTTAAAGAATTGGGTAATAAAATTATATACAGCAATTTGAAACAGCAGGAATACAATTACAGCAACATACCATTTGTTCCAATATGATTTTTTTTGTTCCATCATTTTTTGCCTGTTAAAACTAAATATCAAACTACAAACAATACAATCTATTGCCAACATACAATCAATTAATTTTTGCAATCAAGTTAGCAAATAGTCTGTATGCGCCTGGCACACCTGCCGGCAGTTCTCTAAAAAATACTAACCCGGTATAAATAAATCTACCCTTTCCATAATTTGCAATAATTAAACTTCCATCCTGTTCGTTTTCGTTAGGGTCCTTCATGCTAAATATACGTTGATAAGCAGGGTCAATATTTTCTGCATTGTAAATACTACGTTCCTGCACCCAGCCTTTAAAATCTTTCTGTGTTATTTTATTGGGATAATTCAATGCGGGATGATCAGGCACTAAAAAATTAATTGTTGCTTCTTCATCTGTAACACGATTGCGGCTAATGGTAAAAGGATAGGGAGATATTTTTGCCTTAACAGGACCAATAGAATTATTGGTATTATACTGTGTCAGCAACACACCACCATCTTTTACATACTGCATTAAGGCATCATAACTATTGCTTAGCCATTCATTAATATTGTAAGCCCTTACACCAGTTACAATCGCATCAAATTGTTTTAAATTGGCAACATTTAAATCTGCCTGTTTTAGCAGTACTACTTTATAACCCATTTGCTCAAGGGCTTGCGGCACTTTATCTCCAGCTCCGGCAATATAACCTACAATACTACCTGCAATTTTTAAGTCAATTTTTAGCACCGGCACCTGGTCGTAAAAATTATAATTTACTTCAGGAATATGATCGTAATTAATTTTATGGAGAGAGAAAAACTGATCCTCGTTAAATAGTTTTGAAGACAGTTTACCTCCATAAAAATCTTTTGAATCTTTTGCAATTGCATCGCTACCAATACTAACATCCACAAACCTTTTTTCGCCTTTGGCTAAATGAACAACCGAATCAAAAACTACTACAGATTTATTATTGTTGTTGTAAGTAAATTTAACTGCATCATTGATGGCTTTATTGGCCTGTAAAGAAAAATGTATACCGTGCTTTACATTTACATCATCATTTTTAAAAATCAACATGGATGGAGAACTGTTGATGTATACCGGGTAATTCAGTTGCACAGGCTGATAAATTTCTCCCTTAACAGGATCTGTATATTTATAACGGATGGGTTTTTTAAACTTAAAATAAACACCTTCAATAGTGGCGCCAAATAAAATACTCAGGGGCTCATTTTCTGCTTTACCAATTTGCTGCTGATCTGTAATATTAAAACTACCCTTATCCATTTTATTTTCTAACCAGTATGGTTGTGATGCTTTTTGATCTGGTCTTATGTAAACAGATAGTGGGAAAGTATTATTGATATTCCTTTTTAAAGAATCAAAACCATGAAAGATATCATACATATTTACATCTGCATTTTTTATAGCTACACCAAGCCGGTTATTAATGGTGGTGGTAATTTTTAAACTATCCCCCTGCACTGCATATTGGCTGCCTGCTGTTGCCTCCATAAAAAGTCCACTGCAAAATTCCAATAATTTTTTTATTTCATTTTGTTTCTGCTCTTTCCAGTATTCATCCTTAATTGTTTCAACTTTTTTATACAATCGTACCAATTGCGCTACGCTATTTTCAGGATGTTCCGCTGAATAATTCTTATAAATAGAGTCTGCCATCAACTGAATGGTATTGTCTTTTTCTGTTCTTTTCCAATCTGCTGCAACACCCTCCATTAAATCGTTTACCGGCTTATCGCCTTTTATCGTTGAAAAATATTCTAACGATTCGCCCCTTTGCGCAGGTACACCAAAGCCCTGGCTTTTATGCTGGCTACGACTTAATGCCGCCATCTCTCCATAACTTTTTCCTAATAACGAGTTGTACATACCCACATCCATTTTAAACTGGTCTTCACTTGTAGTATTGGTATTACCGAAATTAAATGCATTCCAAAGCATGCGTTTGGCTTGCCACACTGTTACGCCTTGTTTTAATTGTTCCGGAAATTTTGTTGCATCTGCTGCCGCATCAAAAGCCTCCCTTGCAAGAAGACCCGAAGCTGCATGATGGCCATGCCCTGCCCTGCTATCTTCTGGAAAACGGGCTATGATTACGTCTGGTCTAAATTTTCTTATCACCCAAACTACATCACTTAAAATTTTATCATGGCCCCATGTTTTTAACGCCTCTTCGGGCGTTTTACAAAAACCAAAATCATAGGCCCTGCTAAAAAATTGTTCTGCGCCATCAATCCTTCTGGCAGATAATAATTCCTGTGTTCTTATCAATCCAAGGTCAATCCCCTGTTCATCACCAATTAAATTTTGGCCACCATCTCCTCTTGTTAAACTCAAGTAACCTGTGCGATATAATTTTTCATTGGCGAGGTATGCCAATAACCGGGTATTCTCATCATCAGGATGTGCAGCAATGTACAGCACAGAACCTAACACATTAAGCTTTTTTACCTGCTGCAATATTTCAGACGAAGTATAAGTTTTAGGTGTTTGAGCAAAACTAAAAAGGCTATAAAAAATACTTACCACAAGAAGACAAAATTTACGCATAAATTGTTTATTAATTAACGAATGTAAGTTAATGACTTATTAAAGTGATCTCATGTATAAAAACCTGTCTCCATTTTTATAGAGACAGGTTTTTTTAATTTATTTACAATTATTTATTTTCAGCTATCCTGTAAACACATTACTGTCCTACAAAAAAAACAGCATTTGAAATTAATAGTTTTCCGTTTTCCCAAAATGATCTAAAAATCGGATCATCTGATAAATAAACAATACTGCCATTACCATAGTCCTGCACACCAATTGAAGTACCATCTTTAATTTTATCTTTTACTTTGCTACCTGTAAAACCCGCAACCTTACTCTCCTTTTTAAAGATTCCCACATTCCATCCGTCTTTTAAAAATTCATACATTTTATCATCCTGCTTTAAAGTAAAATAATAATTGGGATATCCAAAAGCAAGCGGATGTGAATTATCTATATCGAGTTTATAAATAGCACCCGCAATATTACTTTTTATACCATCATGTTCACTTTCTTCAAATATTTTTAAATCTGCGTAAGAAGGTTTTGGTTCTTCCTTTTTATCTTTTGCATCTTTCTCCTCACCGTCTTTTTTTAATTTAATACCCCAATCGTTATTGGCCATTTGGGTTACTGCATTTTCAATAGCGATGATTTTACCACCCTGCCTTACCCAGGTTTTTAAATCTGCAGATGCTTCTTTATCATTTAAAAATTTATAATTTCCATTAGGCATTATAATAACATCAATATTCTTCAAACTACTATTTCCAATGTCATCTGCATTAATCAATGTTAACGGGTAATCCAATTGCTGATCAAATAGATGCCATATTTCACCTGCCGCAGAAGCGTCCGTGCCTTTACCGGTTACCAGGGCCACTTTAGGCTTATTGATATAATGTGTTTTATCACTTCCAAAATCGTGGCCGCTTTCCATAAAACCGGTTGATATGGCCGTTACTCCGGCATCAAATTTTTGTACCGCCACTGCAAAGGCTTCAATCTTTAATTCGTTTCCTTTTTTTAATACGATCAAGGTACCACGTTGAAATTTTTTTCCGTTTACACTAAAGTCCTTTTCTGCAAACCTAACCCTGATTCCTGCATTTAATAAAGCCGCTAACAATTTAGCATCTTCAAAAGAACCATAGTTAATTAAGTATCCATAAGAAGTTTCAGGAATAATAACAGTTGATTGTTTGGCAACATAAGGAGTGGTGGCAATTTTTTCTTTAACAGCGTATGCCTGCAAGCCATATACATAAGGTAAGCTCCATGCAGTAATATCGTAAGTGGCAGAATCAACCAGTTTGGAGGTGGGTTCAAACAAAACCTTCACCAGCGTTCCTTTGGGTTGATAGGTGCTTATCACCAGGCTGTTGGCAGCACTAAAGGTTTCTTCTTTACGGGTAAAATAATTAAAGCCTTTTGCATTGGTTAAAGTTGCAGTATTATAAATAATTCCATTCCCATCGAGTACTCTTTTTAATCCGTTTATTTTATTGGTATTTACATCGGTAATTACAAAAGATTTGTATTCGCCAACACCATTGTTTTTTTCATTGGTAAAAAAATTACCGAACTCCTTCATTACTTTTTCATTGTTCTTACTAATCACTTCAATCGTACTCATACTTGTAGTAAAATGATGCAGCAACCTGTCTTTTAAAGTAAGGGTATCGCCATTGTTAATGATAACGGCAGATCCGGAACGTGGACCCCCACCCTGTTCGAATGTCATACCAATGGCACCATTATAAATTGGGTATGTATCCCCGTAAGCCGGATAAAAAAGATCAAATACTTCTTTGGTAAAATACAGCCACCCATTTTCATCAAAATATTTGGCGTTGTTTTTTCCAATCATTACCTGCAGGTCTTTTTGCCACGGTGTAATTACTTCGTGGTAAGGTTGTGCTGCCGGTGCAAAATAGTAAGGATTGTTATAGCCCTGTTCATGATAATCACTATGTACCTGCGGCATCCATTGATTGTACATCTTTAAACGTTGCTGGGTTTCTATTTGTGTTTGCCAGGCCCAGTCCCTGTTTAAATCAAAATTATAATGGTTCACCCTTCCGCCTGGCCATGGCTCCATATGTTCTCTAGACTGCCTGTCGGGGTTAGCATTTTTGCCCACCATTTGGTTAAACCAGTTTACATACCTGTCCCGGCCATCAGGGTTAATACAGGGATCAATTAAAACAACCGTATTTTTTAACCACTCTTTTGTTTTGCTGTTTGCGGGGTTTAATAATTCATACAGTGTTTTCATTGCTGCTTCGCTGCTGCTGGTTTCATTGCCATGTACATTGTAACTTAACCAAACTATCGCCGGTGTATTTACATTGC
>JAYWAU010000086.1:0-18007 GCA_043782265.1 Ferruginibacter sp.
GTAAGTACAGCATATATAAACCATTTTTCCAGTTTCATGGTGTTATAAAGGCTGGTATTTTGCTGATACTTCGTTTGTACAACATAACCATTTCCTAAAAGATTTGAGAGCTGCAATTGAGCTGCCCCGAGATCAGTATTATCGTTCAATTTAATTTCTGCTGCGCTGTATTCGGCTGTAGCAAAGCCCATTTGCTGTTTTACAAAATCGATATTAGTAATGGCATATTTATTATCAAAATCCTGTTGAATAGCAAAAACACCTGTAGCTGTAGCAATACCTTCACTTAACGACTGCAGGGGGTCACTTACGGAAATTTTTACTTTTTTGGGTAATATCAGTGTAAGTTTTGACTGTGCAAATGCAGCATCCACGTTAATAGCTGCGGCATTCTGAATGCCTGTTCCAACTATCAATCCCGGGTCCCCCATTGTTCCAGTATTAAATTTTCCGGCAAAAGTTTTTGCAGCTACTCCTGTTACGTTGCTGTAATTATTATCAACGCCTTTTAAATAAACAATGGTTTGTAAATCTTCATTTTGTAAGAGAGCTTTTTCTTCGGCAATCAATGAAACAGCACTTATCCCCTTTTGTTGCTTTATTAAAATAAGTTGCTGAGGAGTTAATATAAAAGTTTTTCCTTTTGCGGGAGCAATTTTAATATCGGCATAAAAGGAAGCATATAAAGATTTTACCAGTCCTTCAAAACCGTTAAAAACACTTAGCACCAATATCTGACAGGCTATGGCAAATGTGATAACTCCTACTGTTACCCAAGCAATAATATTGATGGCATTGGCACTTTTTTTTGCTTTAAAATATCGCCAGGCAAAAGTTAGATACATACCCCTATTCCCCAGTGGGGTATTTAGCAGTTATAAATTGAGTGTGATTTTTATTCGGGTTTAACTTCATTTTTTGTGTCAGCGCCTTCTTCCTTTTTTATCTTTTCAAATAATTCTTCCATTTTAAAAACATAATCAAGGGTATCATCAATAAAAAATTTCAATTCAGGAATACTGCGTAATTGGTGGCGCACCCGGGTACCGAGCTCTTTCCTGATTTCTTTATTTTTTTCTTCAAATTTTAATAAGGTAGCCTGTGTATCTTTTACCTGAAACATACTAAGGTAAACTCTAGCCTCAAAAAGATCGGGTGTTATTTTTACAGATGAAATTGAAATCATGCCTCCATCCATCATTGTCATCCCCATCCGACGAAAGATATCGTTTAGTTCTTCATTAATCAGCCCTGCTACCTGCTTTTGTCGTTTAGTTTCTGTTGTCATCTTAACAAGTTCTTTTAAAGGGTAAAGTTAGAGACTTTAAAGGACTTTATTGAACTGTGGCCTTTGGGCTATCTAAAATTAAGTGCTAAAAGACTCATTGTTATTGAGGGTGACAAAAAACGTAAGAAAAAGAATTGAAAAAATCATCCATAGATAAATAATAAAAAGGCCTGTCAAAAATTCGACAGGCCTTTTATAAAATACTATTTCATTTACTTAGTTGTAATTTAAATGGGCATTTCCATTAAAATTAGTTCCATCATAATACAAAGTAATTATATCATAACCGTTGGAAGTAATTGTCAATGTTGGAACAGAACCACCTTCCCATTTTGTATTGGCTGGCCAGTTTGCAATTGTCCTAAAGCCTGAGGCGTCCTGAATGATTTTAATTCTGTACATTTCCCCTGCTACCGGATTGATGATATTTAAATTTCTGTTTGATCCTGTAAGTGTTATTTCTGCATTGGTAGTTTCTGTTGTTGCAATATCCCAGGTTATATCTGAACCATCGCTTAATGCAGTTGGTGTAATCCTGCTGGCTCCCCCTCCTCCACTTCCTAACGTAACTTCAATTATATTTCCTGCTGCATCTGTGGCAAGGTTATAGGCAGGCGTTCCTGTATTAGTTCCTGCACCGAAGCCCTGTAATTTTAATTTGCCAAATAATTTTGTTGAAACTGTTGAAGTATTGCCTAAAACTGTTGTGTTACTGCCATCTCCAACTGAACCATAACCAATAACAATCTGGTTGGTTTGATTATTTGCTTGCGCCATTGTGTTGGCGCCTAAAAATATAGAGTTATCAACCGCTGTGTTGGGTGTTACTCCTCCAGAAATAAAAACGCCTGCATTAGCACCTGAAGCCAAATTATAACTTCCTGTTGCAGTGTAATATAAAGACCTGTAACCGCTAACAGTATTTAACTGACCATCAATGTTACTATACAAAGCCTGGTTTCCTAAAGCTACGTTTTGACGACCAGTTGTGTTAGTATATAGAGAGAGGCCACCAAATGCAGCATTTTGAATACCTGTAGTATTATTGTACAATGTATAATCTCCGAGTCCGGCATTTTGTTTACCGGTGGTATTAGAAAAAAGTGATTGGTTCCCAATGGCCGTGTTATCACTACCGTTAGTATTGAAAGGAAGTGCAAAATATCCAATGGCTGTATTTGTACTTCCAGTGCTATTAGAAGCCAATGCCTGGTATCCATTAGCAGTATTTCCATCGCCTTTGGTGTTGGAGAAAAGTGCAAGGTTACCTGTTGCGGTGTTATATCCACCTGTGGTATTGGAAAAAAGTGTAGAAACACCCAAAGCTGAATTAGAACCGGTATTGCCTTTGCCTTTGCCAACTGTTAAACCATTTACCAAAATATCGGTTGTAAAAGTTTTAATTCCGGTAATTGTTTCTGTACCTGCTTTGTGAACAAACAAATTATTGTTAAAAGTACCGCCGGTTTCATCTGTATAGGCCAATCCCTTCCATGAGGTGCCAGTATATATAAATACTCTGTTGACACTATCCGTATTGGTAATTAACAGCCCGCTTGCAGGACTGGCTATTGCTTTCATCTGAACAGTTGTCATTCTTGGAATTAACACACCCTGGGTAGTACTATTTACATCAAGAATGGTTGTTGGTGTTGTAGTACCTATACCCACATTTTGAGCTTCGGCTTTCACCATCAATAGAAAGATTGATGTAAAAATTAATAAATGTTTCATGTTTATTGTCTTTTTGAAATAAATATAGAAATCTATAACGAAATAACAGGTAATGTATTATACAGCCTGCATAATTTAGTAAAATAACTACTAATATAAAAAGCTATAGAATTAAATACCTGAGAGCGAAATATTGGAATGTAAGTTTACTTGTTTACTAAATTTACAGTGTTAGCAAGGTAAAGTAAAAGATAAAAAAATGGTAAGTCAGTTTTCATTTTTGCACATATGTGCATATGCATCTCTGGAGAAGGAGAAATTATAAACGTAATTTAGTTTGTAGCAGTTACTCCAAAAGAGATTTTAAAAGTCAATGGATAAAACAATAAAATAAATTAGCATATTTAAATAAATGATAAATTAGATGCAACTGCATTTTAACTTGCCAGCACTTTTACTTCAGCAAGCTCTCTAAGCGTTTTTGCAATCCCTTCTGCATCTAATTCAATTTCACGGTATAACTGTTTGGGCGAACCATGCTCAACCAATCTATCAGGAATACCCATTATTTTTATGGTAGCTTTATAGTTATTTGTATTCATAAATTCCAACACAGCTGTGCCAAAACCTCCTACTACAGTCCCATCTTCTATGGTCACTATTTTAGTGTATTTGGAGAATACTTCGTGCAACAATACTTCATCAATTGGTTTTACAAACCTCATATCATAGTGAGCAGGGTTAATGCCTTCGGCCTTTACATCACGTATTGCCGCGGCTGCAAAATTACCCGGATGACCAAAAGAAAGTATCGCAATATCCTGTCCATCTTTTAATTTTCTGCCCTTACCAATTTGTATTTCTTCAAAGGGGGTTTTCCATTCCTGCATAACGCCCTCGCCCCTGGGATAACGAATAACAAAAGGATTTTTGGTAGTCTCTAATTGTGAGGTATACATTAGGTTACGCAATTCTTTTTCATTCATTGGCGCACTAACAACCATGTTAGGTATACAACGCATATAGGCAATATCATAACAACCATGATGTGTTGCACCATCTTCTCCAACAAGGCCAGCCCTGTCTAAACAAAATACAACAGGCAATTTTTGTATAGCCACATCATGCACTACCATATCATAAGCCCGTTGCATAAAAGAGGAATAAATATTACAAAACACTCTCATCCCCTGTGTTGCCAAACCTGCACTTAAGGTTACGGCATGTTGTTCACATATTCCAACATCAAATGCCCTTTCCGGCATTTTTTCCATCATGTATTTTAAAGATGAACCACTGGGCATTGCCGGCGTAATCCCCATTATTTTATCATTCATTTCTGCCAGTTCAATAATGGTGTAACCAAATACATCTTGATATTTGGGGGGTTGAGGAATATCAAATTTTTTCTTTTGTATCTCGCCGGTAACTTTATCGAATAAGCCCGGAGCATGCCATTTGGTTTGGTCTTTTTCTGCCAGGGCATACCCTTTACCCTTTATTGTCTTAATATGCAAAAGTTTGGGGCCAGGTATATCTTTTAGGTCAGATAAGGTATCGACAAGCTTGGTAATATTATGACCATCAATAGGCCCAAAATACCTAAGATTCAACGCCTCAAATAAATTAGCACTGCTGCTCACCATACCCTTTATACCATCTGCTAATTTTTGCGCCATGGAACGGGAAAAGGTTTTTCCTACCGGAAGTTTTCCTAATAAATTCCAGACATCGTCTTTAACTTTATTATAGGTATGGGAGGTAGTGATATCTGTTAGATATTCTTTTAATGCCCCCACGTTGGGGTCAATGCTCATACAGTTGTCATTCAAAATAATAATAACATTGCTGTTTGCAATGCCAGCATGGTTCATGGCTTCAAAAGCTAGGCCCGCAGTCATAGCACCATCTCCAATTACAGCAATATGTTGCCTGTCTTTTTCGCCTTTGTAATAACTTGCCATTGCCATCCCCAAAGCTGCACTGATTGAAGTTGACGAATGACCCACACCAAAAGTATCGTATTCACTTTCGTTTCTGTTTGGGAAACCACTTAAACCATGGTATTTTCTATTGGTTGGAAACTGATCTCTTCTGCCGGTTAAAATTTTATGTCCATAAGCCTGGTGGCCAACATCCCAAACCAGTTGATCGTAAGGGGTATTAAAAACATAATGTAAAGCAACACTCAATTCTACCACACCTAAACTGGCAGCAAAATGACCTCCATGCACACTAACTACATCAATAATATATTGACGTAACTCGTCAGATACCTGGTGTAATTGATCTTTACTTAATTTTTTTAGGTCTTCGGGGCTGTTAATATCACTTAATAATTTGCCAGCTTTAATTTCCATGCGTTGTTTTTTGCAGTGTAAAGTTAAGGTTTTAGGTACTTTTACACAGTTATATAAACAAAGTACAACGTTAAAAGTTGTAGAATTATTTAATGAATAGTTGTTTTTATTACTTTGAATTATAATAACATTAGAATCATTTCTTTTTGCAAATTCAAAATTCCTTTCTAATTAGATTCTGAGTTCTTATAAATTCAATAGTTATTGCTATCAGAAAAATATTAATAAACAAGGGTCACAGTCGTCTATCCTGAAATTATGATATCATTGCTTAAAACATTAACTATTTTTAAACCATGGAATAACTCACTAAAAATATAAATATTGCATGCAGTTTCCAGTAGAACTTCATTTTGTAAAAAATAGTATCCATTTACATGCAGTGATGGAAACAGCTGGCTTTTTTATTGGCTTCAGGTATTTCTTATACCTCAGAAAAAAGCAAGGCGATATTATTGAATCAACCAACAGAACCTGGATATTAATAGGTGCCATTTTGGGGCGCTGGCAGGAAGTCGGTTGATTGGCTCTTTGGAAAGACCCAACGAATTATTGCATGCTAAAAATATTGGAGAATATATTTACAATAATAAAACGGTATTAGGCGGATTTTTAGGTGGCTTGCTTGGCGTAGAACTTATAAAAAAAATAGTAGGTGAAAAACATAGCAGTGGCGATCTTTTTACATACCCCATGATATTTGCACTCATTATTGGTAGAATCGGTTGCTTTAGCATGGGTGTTTATGAAGAGACTTACGGTACACCAACTAAACTGTTTACGGGTATAGATTTGGGAGATGGACTAATGCGGCACCCTGTTAGTTTATATGAAATCTTTTTTTTAGTATTGCTGTGGATAGGATTACTGATAGTGGAAAAAAAAATCGTGCTGGCTGAAGGTGGCCGGTTTAAACTATTTATGATTGGGTATATTTCATACAGGTTTTTAGTAGATTTTATAAAACCTTCTTACCCTATAATCTTTGGCTTATCAACGATACAGTTAACCGCTGTTATCGGGCTGATTTATTATTCCCGGTACATTATTCACCCTAAAAAATTATTACATCCAAATGCCTGAACGCCCCTATATCTATTACGATTTCACCCTTAGTATTTGTAGCATCTGTTTACGCCGGGTAGATGCCAAAATTGTTTTTGAAAATAACAATGTGTACATGCTAAAGAACTGTCGGGAACATGGCTTTGAAAAAGTATTGATCGCTACAGACATTGCCTATTACAAAAACCTCCGCAATTACAACAAGCCTTCTGAAACACCTTTGCATTTTACTACTAAAACACATTATGGTTGTCCGTATGATTGTGGCCTTTGCCAGGATCATGAGCAGCATAGCTGCCTTACCGTTATTGAAATAACTGACCGCTGCAACCTGCAATGCCCCACCTGCTATGCGATGAGTAGTCCGCACTATGGAAGGCACCGGACAGTGGAAGAGGTAGAAAAGATGCTGGACATTATTGTAGCAAGTGAAGGCACGCCGGATGTGGTGCAGATAAGCGGTGGCGAACCTACCATACATCCTGATTTTTTTGCCATCATGGATATTGCCAGAAAAAAGCCCATCAAACATTTGATGCTGAACACCAATGGCATCCGCATTTCCAAAGATCTTGAGTTTACTAAACAGTTGGCATCTTATGCTCCTGATTTTGAAATTTATTTACAATTCGATTCTTTTAAACCGGCTGCCCTGGAACAATTAAGGGGCAAAGATTTAACGGAAGTTCGGATGAAAGCACTGGAGCATTTGAATGCATTAAATCTTTCTACCACACTGGTAGTGACTTTACAGCAAGGAGTAAACGATGATGAGATTGGTAAAATAATTGAGTTTGCCTTACAGCAAAAATGTGTTCGTGGTGTAACGTTTCAGCCAACACAAGTAGCGGGGAGAACAGAAAATTTTAATCCTGCAACCGACCGCATAACACTGACAGATGTGCGTCAAAGAATATTGGACCAGACCAATATATTTAAACCCAACGACCTGATACCGGTGCCTTGCAATCCTGATGCGCTGGTGATGGGGTATGCATTAAAGTTGGCAGGACAAACCTTTCCATTAACAAGATATATTGACCCTGCACATTTACTGGATAACAGCCGCAATACGATCATTTACGAACAGGATGATGCATTGAAAGAAAAGATGATCGATATTTTTAGCACTGGTATTTCTGTGGACAGGGTAGAAGAAAACATGAAGCAACTGCTCTGTTGTATACCGCAGATTGAAGCTCCTGGTTTGGGTTATGAAAATTTATTTCGTATCATTATCATGCGATTTATAGATGCCTATGATTTTGATGTAAGGGCCATCAAGAAAAGCTGTGTACACATTGTTCATAAAGATGGACGCATTATTCCTTTTGAAACAATGAACTTATTTCACAGGGATGATAAAGAAGCGTATTTAAAGCAACTGCAACAGGAAAGAACAACGTTGCCTGTTTAAAAATAGAAAAATAGAAATATTATTCTTGCTGATTTTTGCCCCGTTTATTTTGATGATCATTGGTGTTATACAATTGACAAGGAGTGATTTAGTAAAAAAGAAAAATGGGAAGAAATTGTTGCTGGCAGGTATTGGTTTATTGGGTGTAGAATTATTGATCGGTTATTCAATTTGCAGCAATATGAATTTTGGAGGAATGCATTAACAATATGAAATATGAACCAGGCATTTAAAAAAACAATGATCATTTCTTTTATTGTTTATGCAATAATAGCCCTGCTTATTTTATTGAGCGGCGGTCGGGATACGGCATCAATGATCGGATTGACAGGTTTGCTATTGGGTGTTGTATATTTCTTTTTTGGCCTGATACTATGTATTTCGTCATCCAGCAGAGACGTGGGTAAAGGGCTGCTTGCAAGTGCAGGAGTGATATTTTTAATTGGAGTAAGTGTATGTTCTCTTTTCAATAGCAATGTTAATTTCCATTAAACATACTGCATCATATTTAAAATCAAATCCGCATCCGGACAATTGTTTAAATACTTTTCCTTTTCGCTAACTGAGCAAACACCGGGGTAATCTCCTTTACTAACCCTCATATCCTGGATGATCTGAAAATGCAGGTGTGGCGGCCAGTCACCATTCTCTTTTGGTTCGCCAAAATGTGCCAGCAACTCTCCCCGGCTGATGTATTTTCCTTCCTGCACATTTACAAGGTCCGCTATGCTAAGGTGTCCATACAAGGTATGGAAAACAACCGTCTCCAACTGGTGTTGTAAAATAATGGTAGCACCATAATCACCAAAATTATCATTGTAGGCAAAGCTGTGTACCGTGCCGCCGATAGGTACAAAAATCTTTGTACCAGCAGTACCCCAAATATCTATACCAAGATGGATAGAACGTGCTGGCGTACCGGATAAATCAGTTGATTCGAAATGGTCGCTGCGCTGGTACAATATCCTGTCTTCGCCATAACCACCAATGCCATAAGTAGCATGGGCTGCTGATAATTTATTGCTGATGTATTGAGAAAATTTTACAGTATCTGCAATCAACTCCCCGGTTACTTCTTCATTGTTTCTGGTAAAATCCAACAATAATAATTTGTCAGTAGCAGCATTAAAATCAACAACACTGCGGAAACCAGTTTGATTTTTTTTCAGCACATTTTCAAGTTGGCTTTTCATAAATTGAAGGTAAGCATATCTTTTTATGTAGCTATTTAATTCACCAACAGGAGTATTGCTTTAGCTCCTGATTACAATTTGGTCTAAAACTACACTTTGATAAATTTACTCCTGCAACAATTATTGTTTACCACCTCCGATGAATTTTAGTACGATAAAAACAACTCTATTTTATTTGCAGGCCGGGATGAAATATTAGCCATGTTTACATCGATCGAAAGCAGCCATTCTTCTTCCAGCACATTGGCAAAGGTCTCAAAATAGTCAATGGCATCGTCTTTTTTATTACGCTTCAACCACCGGAAACCGCCGGGTAATTGTTGCAATACTTTTCTGTCAGAAAGATATTCTATGTGGTGGATGTCCGTTGGCGTTAATCCAATTGCTTCCAGTTTTGTAAATACCAAAGTCAGTGGTGCATTGGTGGTGGGGCAAAATTCCTGCGCCAGCTCTGTCCACTCACCGGTACCGGTATGTGCGTATTGCAATATCTCTTCTTTAGTGAATTTTGTTACTGACTGTACCAGGTTACCGCAATTACAGGCTCCGTGATGCCCCCAGCTATGATAAGCACCGTTGCGTAAACTGTCAGCCGTTAAGCGCAATGCGTTGATGAGTTCGGGTGTTGCTTTTGCCATGATGCTAATTTATAAATAAAACAACCGCATGAAAGATTTTGTTTGATTTCACACAAAGAATACGAAGGATACAAAGAACACAACGTTGTTTGCTTTCTTTTGCTTTGTGCCATTTGCGTGAGACCGAACCTTTTTATTTCACACAAAGAAGACGAAGGATACAAAGAACACTACGTTGTTTACTTTGTATTTCTTTGTACCCTTTGTGTGAAACTACACTACCACATTCACCATTTTATTCTTTACATAAATGATCTTCTTGGGATCTTTTCCTTCCAGCCATTTTTGTACAACCTCATTTTGCAAGATCATTTTTTCAACCTCTGCCTGTTCAAGGTTTAAGGCCAGGTTGATGTTGGCCCTTACTTTTCCATTGATGGAGATGGGATATTCTTTGCTGCTTTCAACCAGCAATGCAGCATCGAAGGTTGGATAGGCAGCATCTAAAATGGTACCGGCCTTATGCAGCTGGTGCCATAATTCTTCTGCAATATGCGGTGCATAGGGCACCAATAAGATCAGTATTTTTTCCAGCACTTCTTTTTTGTGGCATTTCACATCAAACAGGTCATTTACACAGATCATGAAGGCGCTTACGGCTGTATTAAAAGAAAACCGTTCGGTGTCTTCTTCTATTTTTTTAATGGTGCGATGCAATATTTTTAATTCAGCATTGGTGGCTTTTTCATTGGTCCATACCTTGCCTTTTATGTCATCAAAAAACAAACGCCACAGTTTTCTTAAGAACCGGTGTACACCTTCAATGCCTTTGGTATCCCATGGCTTGCTGGCTTCTACTGGGCCAAGGAACATTTCGTACATGCGGAAAGTGTCGGCACCGTATTTCATTACTAAATCATCAGGATTAATTGCATTAAGTTTTGATTTTGACATTTTCTCACCAGCAGAACTAGTCATAAAAATTTGTTTGCCAGATAAATTCTTTTCTTTGGTATACCATTTACCTTTAAAATAAAATCCTTCTTTAGTTACAAAAAATGCTTGGGAATATTTGCTATCATCTTTTACTAATCGTTCAACATCTAATTTATTAGCATCAACATAAGTTATATAGACACGCCTTGGATCAAATCTATTTTCTTCTCCCATAGGAATAGAATCATAAGAAAAATAAAACTGTCCTTCCCCCTTAGCCATCATGGCGGCTGGAGTAATTGACTCTGAAAGCAAATCGCTAATATCTATACCGAAATACGGGATTTGAGTTCCCATAAATTTAGAGTCAGAATTTCCATCAGCAGCATAACGATAAATAAATTCTGAAACCCCTGTTATCATCCCTTGATTCACCAACCTCCTAAACGGTTCATCAAAACCGATCTTGCCCAGATCAAACAACACTTTCGTCCACAACCGGCTGTACAATAAATGGCCCACCGCATGCTCGGTACCACCAATGTATAGGTCCACCTGGTTCCAGTAATCGCTGGCCTTTCTGTCGCAAAAAGTGTCACTGTTTTGTGGATCCATGTAGCGCAAAAAATACCAGGACGAACCTGCATAACCTGGCATGGTACTGGTTTCCCTTCTTACCTCACCCCCAGCCCCTCTCCAAGGGAGAGGGGAGTTTAACCCTGCTGCTTTACTGCTATTTTCCTGTTTGGAATTATCAGCATTTATTATTGCAGGGTTCCTTTCTTCCTTTAGTTTTTTTGTAATGGTTTTTAGTACTTCTTTTAAATTCGTTGTCACTTCTTCGTTTGTAAAACGAATCATTTCAAAACCCTTTTCTGCAAGCCAGCTTTGCCTTGCTCCATCAAACTTTTTTTGTGCTGCTTCATCATGGTATCCCCCATCAATTTCAATAATTAACTTTTGCTCCAAACAAACAAAATCAGGGATATATCCTGCTATGGGATGTTGCCTTCTAAACTTAAAACCCTCCATTTTTCTATCTCTAACCTGATACCAAATAATAGCTTCAGCCTCTGTTAAATGCTGCCGGTTTTCTTTTGCAAAACCAAGGGTATTATGCCATTCTTTTCCCGTACTGTTAAAATATCCAGGTATATCTTTTTTATAACCTGTTTCTTTTCCCAACTCAGTCAGCTCTTCCGAACCATGATCCCGAACTCCCCTCTCCCCCGGAGAGGGGCTGGGGGTGAGGTTAACCCAGTCGCTGATATTTGCCAGCGGCCCTTCTCCTTCCGGGCCTGGGCCATACTTATCTACATGCGGCAGTTCCAGCGGCAGTTCTGCTGCATCCAAAGGGATAGCAACGCCGTCGGTCCAGATAATGGGGAATGGTTCGCCCCAATAACGCTGGCGGCTAAAGCCTGCATCCCTCATCCGGTAATTTACTTTTCGTTTGCCAATGCCCTGATCTTCCAGTTTTTGCAGCACTACTTCTGAGGCATCCATCATCTTCATCCCATTCAAAAAACCAGAGTTTTCCAATGTGGCTTCTTTGGTAGCATTGGCTTCTGTTCCATTAAAATAAGTACCAATAATATTGGTAATCCGAATGTTGAAATGATGGGCAAATTTAAAATCCCTGTCATCGCCGCAAGGCACCGCCATGATGGCCCCGGTGCCATAACCTGCCAGCACATATTCACTGATGTAAATAGGAATTTTCTGCTGACTGAAAGGGTTGATGGCATAAGCACCCGTAAAGCAACCCGTTATTTTTTTCTCCGCCATACGGTCTACATCGCTCCGGCTTTTTACATACGCAATGTACTCGTCTACTGCCGTGGCTTGTTCCGCACTTTTTATTTCCTGTACCAAATTTAGTTCCGGAGCTACCACCATAAAGTCAACACCAAAAATGGTGTCGGGCCTTGTGGTGTACACCGTGAGTGGTGAGTGGTGAGTGGTGAGTGATGCACTGCCAGCTGACAACTCACTACTCACAACATCAAAGCTAATCTCCGCCCCCTGGCTTTTGCCTATCCAGTTGCGTTGCATTTCTTTCATGCTGTCGCTAAAATCTACTTTCTCCAAACCTTCCAGTAATCTGTCTGCGTAGTCTGTTATTCTTAAATACCACTGGCGCATTTTCTTTTTTATCACGGGGTAGCCGCCACGTTCGCTTACACCATTCACCACTTCATCATTTGCCAGTACCGTACCCAATGCTTCACACCAGTTTACTTCACCGTATTTGCTAAAAGCAAGCCGGTATTCCATCAATATCTCCTGCTGCTTTTTGTGATCAAACGCCTTCCATTCTTCTGAAGTGAATGATGAATAGTGAGAGGTGAGGGGGTTGCCTTCCGTTTCAAACTGTTTTATTAATTCAGTTATAGGCTTTGCTTTATTTTCTTTTTTATCAAAATAACTGTTGAAGATTTCTAAAAAAATCCATTGCGTCCATTTATAATATTGCGGATCGCTGGTGCGTACTTCCCTGTCCCAATCATAGCAAAATCCTATCTTATCCAATTGTGCTTTAAAAGTGGCGATATTATTTTTAGTGGTCTCCGCCGGGTGCTGACCAGTTTCAATAGCATACTGTTCCGCCGGCAAACCAAAGCTGTCAAAGCCCATCGGGTGCAACACATTAAAGCCTTTCAGCCTTTTGTAACGGCTATAAATATCGCTGGCAATATAGCCCAGCGGATGCCCCACATGCAGGCCTGCACCACTTGGATACGGAAACATATCCAGCACATAATACTTTGGCTTTGCAGAATCGTTGGAAACTTTGTATGCCTTATCAGCCTTCCATTTATTCTGCCATTTTTTTTCTATCTCATTAAATCTGTATTCCATTTATCTTTCTTTATAGCCTGTCTCTAACAGGTAGTTGTATGTTTTAAATTGGCCTCCCTGCCCTCCAAAGGAGGGTTCTTGACTCCCAACAAATTGTAGAACAATTTTGTTATTGGGGTCTATAAATTCTAAAACTATTTTACAATTTTTTATTATCAAAAATTAAAAAACTAAAACCCTCCAATACTAAAATCCCAAGAACCCTCCTGTGGAGGGCAGGGAGGCTCTTTATTTTGTGAAAGAAAAGTTATTTTACCCCTCATTCAACAACAAGCTATCCAACAATAAAAATATATTTAACGGGCAATCGTTTTGCAGTGGGCAAAAGTACAGTAAAGCAGGTAAAAACCTTTATTTTTGCGACCTGAGGATAATGGACAATAAAACAAAAACAATACCAAGCACCAAACAATAAAAAATTATGGCTCAATTCGGTAAAGCAAGCAGTAAACGTGGTCAGCCAACATATGCCTATGCCATCATTGGCGTAGCATTGGTATTATTCTTATTTGGTATTGTAGGATGGTTCTTCCTTAACCTCCGCAAATCAGGTGATTATTTTAAAGAGAACATACAGGTACATGCTTTTCTTTATCCCGATGCAGGTAAAAAAAGAATCGATAGTTTAAAGGATTATATTGCTGCCATTCCTTATGCAAGAGATGTGCAACACATCACCAAAGAGATGGCTGCAAAAGAGTGGAATAAAGACAATGACAGCACCTGGAAAAAATTACTTGATTACAATCCCTTACCCGAAAGCATCGACTTTTATATAAAAGCTGATCATGTTGAACCGGATAGTTTAAACCAGTTATCAGAAAACCTGGAGACTAATTACCCCGGCATAATCAAAGAATTTCAATTTCCTACAGAAACAGTTACCAAAATAAGTGGCTATGTAAAAACGGGTGCCATTGTATTTTTAATAGGCGCCATCATCCTCACCATTTTAGTAATATTTTCAATTGACAATACCATCAGGCTGGCGATGTACAGCAATCGTTTTTTAATAAAAACTATGCAAATGGTGGGCGCCACAAGGGGCTTTATTGCAAAGCCAATTACAACAAGAGCTGTCATAAACGGACTGATAGCGGCTGTATTGGCAATCCTTGCAATTTGGGGAACCATATTGTTAACAGAAAATTTTGTACCTAATTTTAAGTTGTTGCACGATAATACAAGCCTGATCATTTTGTTTTTGGTAATTATAATTTTAGGCATAACCATGACGCTCGTGAGCACTTACCTTGCGGTATTAAAATACCTGAAAATGAAGCTGGATGATCTCTATTAACGCACAGGCAACACTTTATTAAATATTATTTCTTTTATTTGCATTTATAAATAAACACCAATGATGAATAAAAATAAACAAGCTATCCCTAATGCTTTATTTGGAAAAGATAACTTTATCTGGATGCTTGTGGGCCTTGCAGTAATGGCACTTGGATTTTTTTTAATGGCGGGTGGCAAAAGCGCAGACCCAACTAAGTTTAACGATAATGAAATTTATAGTTTCACCCGTATAACATTGGCTCCTTTTTTAATTATTGTTGGCTTTGTTATTGAAATATTTGCAATAATGAAAAAGCCTAAAGAAGGCGATGGTGTAAAAAATATATAAGTTTTTAAGCTCAACTAATTGCCTGCTATAATTATTTAATGCGATGTTTTTATATCGCATTTTTCATTAGCCCGATAGATAAAATTGGGGAGTTAGATTTTTAAGACCGCATTCTTAATGTAAATTTTACATTCATTAGTTGATACATTGTTTACATTGCACTCCACAATTTTGTTAACTACATTCCCATTCGTAGGATAACCATTGAATAAATAATTTATGGATACTTTCCAGGCTATTATCGTCGCCATTGTAGAAGGACTTACAGAATTTCTGCCAATTTCTTCTACTGCTCACATGAAATTTGTACAGCCGTTATTAGGGATAACAGATACTCCTTTTGTAAGTATGTTTGAAGTAGTGATACAATTGGCAGCTATACTTGCGGTAGTTGTATTGTACTGGAAAAAGTTTTTCGATTTTAAGCGGATCAGCTTCTATATAAAATTAATTATTGCTGTTATCCCCGCGTTAATAGGAGGCTTTTTATTAAAAAAACATATTGATGCAGCCCTAAGCAACCTTACTTTTATTGCGTGTGTTATGGTAGCGGGGGGTATCATTTTATTGTTTATTGACAATATTTTCAAAAGATCAGCAATTGATTCAGAAGAAAAAGTAACCAATAAAACCGCTTTTATAATTGGTTGCGGACAGGTGTTGTCAATTATTTTTCCCGGCCTGAGCCGCAGCGCTGCTACCATTATTACAGGTATGAGTCAAAAATTAACCCGAAGTGAAGCTGCAGAATTTTCATTTTTCCTTGCGGTACCTACCATGCTTGCGGCATCTGCAAAGAGCTTTTGGGATACCTATAAAGAACATCCCGATGCAATTGCAACAGATAACTTAACCACCTTATTAATTGGCAGTGCAGTAGCTTTTATTGTATCCCTGATTGCCATTAAATTTTTCATCGGCTTTTTAAAAAAACACGGCTTCCGCATTTGGGGCGTTTACCGCATCATTGCCGGCCTGGCTATGTTGTTCCTTATCTGGAAAGGCATTGTGTAGCAATAATCATCAATAGCAAATAATACAGCCTTTGAATTAAAATTCTTAATTTAAGTGCTTAATTATTGTAAATGCAAACTGCTTCAAAAAAAGTCATTAACGGATGGGCCATGTACGATTGGGCTAACTCTGTATATAATTTAGTAATTACCACTACTTTTTTTCCTGCCTATTACGCTGCCATTACAGGGCTAAAAAATTTTCCTGAAGGTATCTATTTTTTGGGGAGGCACTTTGTAAATACAGAACTGAAAGATTATGTACTGGCTTTTGGATTTTTGATTGTGGCGGTAATGTCGCCAATACTTTCTTCCATGGCAGATTATAAAGGCAACAAGAAGAACTTTATGCGTTTCTTTTGTTACATGGGTGCCGCTAGTTGTTGCATGATGTTTTTCTTTGATAAAAATCATGTAACGCTTGGGCTGATGTGCTTTATGTTTGCAGGAATTGGGTTTTATGGCAGCCAGGTTTTTTATAATTCTTACTTACCGGAAATTGCTGCCGAAGCAGACCAGGACAGGGTTAGTGCCAAGGGATATACTTTTGGTTATATAGGCAGCGTGTTAATGCAAATGATAGGTTTTGCACTGGTAATACTAATGCCGGATAATCCTCTGCCATTAAAAATTACTTTTTTATTGGTAGGCGTTTGGTGGGTTAGTTTTGCGCAAATCACTTTTAACAGATTACCCATCAGCAGCATAACTGAGCGCAAAGCAAAGCACCATGTACTTGTTAATGGCTTTAAGGAATTAAAAATTGTTTGGAACCAGTTAAAACATATGCCGGTTTTAAAACGCTACCTCACAGCGTTTTTCTTTTACAGTATGGGAGTGCAAACAGTAATGCTGGTAGCCATCGATTTTGGTATTAAAGAATTAAAATTAGCTGATCAAAAACTGATTATTACTGCCGTTATTATTCAATTGGTGGCTATTGTTGGGGCAATAGGTATGTCTAAATTATCTGCCAGATTTGGGAATATAAACGTACTGATTTTTACAGTTTTACTGTGGATAGGTGTTTGTATTACCGGGTATTTCATTTCAACCGAAATACATTTTTATATTATCGCCTCACTCGTTGGTTTGGTGATGGGTGGCATTCAGTCTCTCAGCCGTTCCACTTACAGCAAGTTTATGCCCGAAACAAAAGACACTGCTTCCTTCTTTAGTTTTTATGATGTTACTGAGAAATTAGCTATTGTTATTGGCCTGTTTACATTTGGTTTTATTGAAGGCATCAGTAGTATCCGTCAATCAATTTTATCATTGGTTGTATTTTTTGTATTGGGTTTTGTGTGGTTACTGCTGACTGCTTCAAAACTAAAAAATGTAAAATAGCTTGCTACAACACAGTATTAATAAATTAATTTTGGGAAGAAAATTTTTAACATAAAGCCATCTGTAGCATGAAACTGTATTCCATCAATGCCGGTTATTTTAAGTTAGATGGTGGTGCCATGTTCGGTGTGGTGCCCAAAAGTATGTGGAACAAACTAAACCCTGCGGATGAGAACAATTTGTGTAGCTGGGCATTGCGTTGCTTGCTGATTGAAGATGAGGGAAGATTAATATTAGTAGATACCGGCATGGGCGATAAACAGGATGCCAAATTTTTTGGTCATTATTATTTACATGGTGATGATACACTTGATGCATCCTTAGCCAAATATGGTTTTTCAAAAGATGATATCACAGATGTCTTTCTAACGCATCTTCATTTTGACCATTGTGGGGGATGCATTGAAAAAGAGGGAGATCAATTAGTTCCCGCTTTTAAAAATGCAACTTACTGGAGTAATAGAAACCACTGGCAATGGGCCACCCAGCCTAACGACAGAGAGAAGGCGAGTTTTTTAAAAGAAAATATATTGTCCATACAAGAAAGTGGTAAACTGCAATTTGTTGAGGTAAATAAATTATCTTCCATTGTACAACATGAGTCTGCAAATACTTCAGCAACAATTATTCAACAATCTCCTTTT